>NZ_JARAVO010000015.1:0-64771 GCF_033792805.1 Streptomyces sp. PA03-1a | reverse complement strand
TGACACCGCTGCGCGAGACGGCGACGAGGGGGGTGGCGGGGGTCGCGCCGGGGACTGCGGTCACGTCGCGGACGAGGGCTTCGTATTCGTGGCGGCCGAAGGGGTGGGTGTCGAACCACTTGACGGAGCCCACGAAGTGGACCTGCGTGGCCACCGGTTCGCGGTCGGCGCCGACGAGGTCGACCTCGGGGTTGTTCTGGCGGTTCCACCAGCCGCCGACGGCCTCGGTGCGAGGCCAGGCCTCGTCGGGGAGCAGCCTGAGCAGGGACGCGCGGACGACGGGCTCGACCGCGCGGCCGCGCCAGGTGGACCAGGACCGCTCGAAGCGTTCCAGGGCGAGGTCGCCCCGGCCGCGTTCGATCAGGGGGAGGGCGCGGTCCACGAAGGCGAGCCAGAAGCGCAGGTAGGGGTCGGCGATGCGGTAGCGCTTGTTCTTGGTGTCGGCCTTGGCCGACAGGGGGAGGTCGGCGGCGAGCACGCGCTTGGTCAGGAGGGTGCCGAGCAGGGGCGACAGGGTGCCCGAGGGGAGCGGGTGGGCGCCCCCGGTGCGGGCCGCGATGGAGGAGAAGGTGCGTTCGCCGCTGCCGACGGCCTCCAGGACGGCACGGGAGTGGGAGGCCTCGGGGAACTCGCCGAGCAGGGAGAGCTCCCCCGCGACGAGGAGCGGGGAGAGCGGGGTGGAGAAGGCCCCGCGCAGGAACGCGGTGCGGGAGGTGCCGGGCCGCCACGACTGGACGATCTCCGGGAAGCCGCCGGTGATCAGGAGGGCGTCCACCGCATCGGCGGCGCCGAGACCGGTCATGGACTGCACGTCGGCGAGGTGGAGCGGGCGGACGGTCATCTTGGTGCCGCGGCCGTAGAAGGGGCGGCCGTAGGTCTGGAGCGCCTCCATCACCGACATGTCGCTGCCGACCAGCACCAGCAGGACGGGCTTGGCGGACAGGTGGCGGTCCCAGACGGTCTGCAGGGCCCCCTCGAACTCGGGGTCCTGCTCCACCAGCCAGGGCACCTCGTCGATCACGGCGATGCTCGGCGTGGTGTCGGGGACGGCGAGGGCGAGCGAGCGCAGCGCCTGGTTCCAGTCGCCGGTCCGGAGGCCGGCGACGAGGTCGGCGCCGGGCAGGCCGGAGTGGGCGAGGGCCGTGGCGAAGTCCGCCCGTTCGGCCGCGGGGTTCCGGCCGCGGGTGGCCTGGAAGACGACGTACGGCACCCCGGAGCGGTCGCAGAACTCCTGGATCAGGCGGGACTTCCCCACCCGGCGCCGGCCCGTCACGATCACGGCTTGGCCGCGGGTGGCGGCCGTACCGTCGGTGACCCGGCGCAGCAGGTCGGTGAGGTGCTCGAGGTCGGCTGTGCGGCCGGTGAACTCCATCGGCGTCGGCCCCCGTGGCTGGCTGGGAAGGCGGGTGGAAAGGTAGACCCGATCTTACGTAGATTGAGTCTTACTTTACCTCGGGAACCCGGTCCAGGACGAGGCCGAAGCGCTCGCGGTAGGCGGCGAGGACGGCGGCGTCGCCGTCCAGGGCCTCTTCCCGGCGGATGCCGTCCGGAGCGGTGGTGATGAGCGTGCGGCCGGAGAGGGTCAGCCTCCCGCCGTCCTCGGTCAGACGGGAGCAGACCAGGGACCGCGTGAAGTGGGAGTGCGGCGAGGTCTGCTGGTACCAGGAGCCGACCTCGAAGTCGGCGAGTTCCCGGGGGCGGGGTTCGAGGCGGAAGACCGGCTCGCCGTCGTGGTGGAGGTCGAGGTCGCCGTACGGGGCCGGGGTGAAGCGGAAGACGCCGCCGGGGTCCTTCTGGTCGACGCCGGGGGTGAGGTCGAGGGGGAGGTGCGCATGGCGACCGAAGCCGACGTCCGCGAGGAGGGTGAGACCGTCACAGGTGCGGACGCGGAGCGCCATGTGGTCGAAGGGGATGCCGAGGCGCGGGCCGTTGACGGAACGGGCTGCGTAGAGCGTGACGTCGTAGCCCAGGGCGGCGAGCAGGGTGCCGAAGGCGCCGTTGACCTCGTAGCAGAAGCCGCCGCGGCGAGCGGTCACGATCTTGTCGTGGAGGACCTCGGGGTCCAGATAGACGCCTTCCCCGAGGTGGATGGAGAGGTTCTCGAAGGGCACGGCGACGAGATGGCGCACGTGCAGCTCGCGCAGAGCCGCCGCGTCGGGGCGTTCGGGGCGCGCGGCGCCGATGCGGCGGAGGTAGGCGTCGGCCTGGGAAGCGTCCATGGCGTCAGTCTTGGGGAACCGGCGACGATCACGCCAGACCCGGCTGGCTTCACGGCATGACGCGAACACTGCGCGAGCGGCACGCCGCGGCGAATGGGCCGGCTCAGGGACGGCGGCGACGTGTGGGTGGCGACGGCGGACGCGCGCGAGGTGCCGTGCCTCGTCCCTCTGTCGTTCTGGTGGGACGGGGAGGAGTTGTGGCTCGCCACGCGCAGGACGAATCCCACCGGGAGGAGCCTGGAGTCCTCGGGACGGGTGCGGCTGAGCCTGGGTCACACCAGGGATCTGGTGCTCATCGACGGCACGGCACGGGTCGTGGACTTCGCACGGCTGCCGGACGGTGTCGCTGACGCCTTCGCGGCGAAGGCCGAGTGGGATCCCCGCGGTGACGGACCTTCGTACGCGTTCTACGCGATCCGGCCGCAATGGGTGCAGGCCTGGGGACGCTGCCGGAGATGCGGGACCGGGACCTGATGAAGGAAGGGGCGTGGCTATTCTGATCACCAATCGGCGATATACACAGTGACAGGCCTTAAGTTGCCGGTTTTACGTCGGACATGGGCTGGTTGATCTTCGGATTTCGTTGTCCGGAGACTCTTGACGGGGGCTTGACGCGCGCGGTTTCATCCTCGGAAGCGGAGATGAATATTCCGTTTCATGTTTCCCTGGACCGGAGGCGGTAGCCCCCTCGAGCCCGACCCGATCGGATGCGCGCATGACCGACACGCTCCACCCGCCGACGGCCCCGCACTCGCCGCTGGCCCCGCCCATCGAGGCCCCGAAGTCGCTCAAGAGGTCGATCGGCGTGGTCGGCGGAACGCTTCTGACGCTGTCGTGCCTGACCCCGGCCTCCTCGCTGTTCGTCATCGTGCCCCCGCTCTTCGCCGACCTGGGAACCGGGACGGCGCTGACCATCGTGATCGCGGCGGTCCTCTGCATCGCGGTGGCCTTCTGCTATTCGGAGCTCGGGACGCTGATACCGAGCGCGGGCGGCGAGTACGCGATGGTCGGCACGCTCATCGGGCGGCTGGCCGGGTGGATCGTGTTCGTGCTGTCCCTGATCGTCGTGATGATCGTGCCGCCGATCATCGCGCTCGGCACGGGCGAGTACCTGGCGCCGATCATGCAGATCGACCCGAAGATCGCGGGCGCCGCCGTCATGCTGCTGGCCACCGTCATGGGCCTGCTGGACCTGCGGGCCAATGCCTGGATCACCGGCATCTTCCTGGTCCTGGAGGTCGTCGCGGCGGCGGTCGTGGCCTTCCTCGGGTTCTCCCACAGCTCGCGGTCGGCCTCGGTGCTGATCCACCCGGTGACGGAGGCCGGGCACGGGGTGGGGTCGGCGGTCACGGCGGGGACGATCATCGCGGGGCTGGCGATCGCGCTCTTCGTGCTGCAGGGCTTCAGCACGGCCGTGTACCTGTCCGAGGAGATGGAGAACCCGCGGCGCACGGTCTCCCGGACCGTGCTGTGGACGCTCGGCATCGGCGCCCTGGTGGTGATCGTGCCGACGATCGCGATCACGCTGGGCGCGCCCGACATGAACTCCTTGATGGCGGGCGACCTCTCGGCGCTCGTGCGGGGCTGGAGCAACTCGGCGGTCGGCACCTTCATCAGCCTCTGCATCGCGCTGGCCATCATCAACGCGGGCATCGTGATGGTCATCCAGAACTCCCGGGTGCTGTACGCCTCCGCGCGGGACCGCGCCTGGCCGGCCCCGGTCAACAAGGCCTTCGGCACGCTGAGCAAGCGGTTCGGCGCCCCGTGGATCGCCACGCTCGCGGTGGGCGTGCCGGGCGCGGTGCTGTGCTTCGTGCCGGTGGAGACGCTGAGCGGCGTCACCGGCGTGGCGGTCGCCGCGATGTACGTCGTCGTCGCTCTCGCGGCCCTCGGCTCGCGCCGCGCCGGGCACAAGGAGCGTGCGGCCTGGCGCATGCCGCTGTGGCCCGCGATACCGCTGCTGCTGGTCGTCGTGCTGGCGTACGTGCTGACCCAGCAGACCGCGCAGGACCTGGTGATCACCGGTGTGATCGTCGCCGCCTCGCTGGCCTACTGGCTCTTCTACCTCCGGCCGCGGCAGAGCACCCGCTGGGTGATCTCCGTGCCCGAGGAGGAGATGGGCCTGGAGGACGCCTGAGCCGCCCGTCCCCGGCACCCGTGGGGCCCGTACCGGTCGTGCACCGGTGCGGGCCCTTCGCCGTCCCCGGACGGCCCGCTCCGCGGCGGGCGACGGACCGGTCGCGGCGGCCCGCAGGTCCTCCCGGTCGCCCAGGACGGCGACCGGGCCGTCCCGGTCGGTGCGCAAAACCGTGGTGCCCTGGGCGCGCAGCGCGGCGAGGGTCCGGGGCGACGGATGTCCGTACGGGTTCCCGGCCCCGCAGCTGACGAGCGCGAGACGGGGCCGGATGCGGACCAGCAGCGCCGGGTCCTGGTAGGCGGAACCGTGGTGGGCGACCTTCAGGACGTCGACGCGCGGGAGGTCCGGGGCAGCGGTCAGGAGCGCGTGCTGGGCCGCGGGCTCCAGGTCGCCGAGGAGGAGCACGGTGAGCCCTGCGGTGCGGACCAGCAGGGTGACGCTGGCGTCGTTGGGATTGGTGCCGCCCAGATCGGCACCCTCGGCGCCCGCGAGCAGGGAGGGCGCGGCGGGCCACAGCACACGCCAGTCGAGGGGGCCCAGGCGGCGGCGCTCCCCGGGTGTCGCGCGCAGCAGGGGAACGCGGGCGGCGGCCGCCTGACGGCGTACGAAGGCGGCCTGGTCGGAAGGTTCGTCGAGGGTGGTGGTCTCGATGGCGCCCACGGCACGGCCGCGCAGGACCCCGGGGAGGCCGGCGACATGGTCGGCGTGGAAGTGCGTGAGGACGAGCAGCGGGATCGCGGTGACCCCGAGCGAGCGCAGGCACCGGTCAACGAGGCGGGGCTCCGGGCCGGTGTCCACCACGACGGCGGCGCCGTCGCCCGCGGAGAGCACCAGCGCGTCGCCCTGGCCGACGTCGCAGGCCACCAGCCGCCAGGCCGGCGGCGGCCAGCCGGTCACCGAGCGGGGCAGCGGCGCGGGACGTACGACGGCCAGCACGAGCAGCAGCGCGGCGGCCGCGCACAGCCAGGGACGGCGCAGGATGCGGCGCCCCGCCGCGACCACCACCACGGTGACGGCCGCCAGCAGCAGGGCGCCCGCCCAGGTGCCGGGCCAGTCGAGCGTCGCCCCGGGCAGGGCGGCACCGCGCCGGGCCACCGCAGCGATCCAGCCGGCGGGCCAGCCCGCGACCCAGGCGAGTGCCTTGGCGACGGGCATGGCGAAGGGCGCCGCGGCCAGGGCGGCGAAGCCGAGGACGGTGGCGGGGCCCACCGCGAGTTCCGCCAGCAGGTTGCAGGGGACGGCGACCAGGCTGACGTGGGCGGCCAGCACCGCCACCACGGGGGCGCACACCGCCTGCGCGGCGGCCGCCGCGGCCAGGACCTCCGCGAGGCGCGGTGGCACCCGCCGGTGCCGCAGGGCGGTGCTCCAGCGCGGGGCGAGGACCAGGAGCGCGCCGGTGGCCAGCACGGACAGCGCGAAGCCGTACGAGCGGGCGAGCCAGGGATCGTGGAGGAGCAGCAGCAGGGCGGCCCCGCACAGCGCGGGCAGCAGGCTGCGGCGGCGGCCCGTGCCGATGGCCAGCAGGGTGATCAGCCCGCAGGCGGCCGCGCGCAGCACGCTCGGGTCCGGCCGGCACACGACGACGAAGGCCACGGTGAGCACTCCCCCGAGCACGGCCGTCACGCGGAGCGGAAGGGCCAGCCGCGGAGCCAGGCCGCCGCGCTCGGCGCGCAGCGCGAGACCGGGCGGACCGATCAGCAGGATCAGCACCAGCGAGAGGTTGGAACCGCTGACCGCGGTCAGATGGGTCAGGTCGGTGGCCTCGAACGCGTCGTGCAACTCCACCGGGATACGGGAGGTGTCCCCGACGACCAGCCCGGGAAGGAGGGCACGGGCGTCGGGCGGCAGGCCCTCGGTGGCCTCGCGCAGCCCCGCGCGGAGTCCGCCGGCCACACGTTGCGCACGGCCGGGCGGCCCCACGACGCGCGGCGGCCCTCGCACCGACAGCACCGCGGCGATCCGGTCGCCCGGCCCCGCCGCCGGGGCGAGCCGGGCCTCCGCCTCGACGCGCGTGCCGGGCAGCAACGTCAGCCACGTACGGGCGGGTTGCCGGGCGATGAGCAGGACCGGTGTACGGACGGCGGTCCTCGTGCCGCTCGCCGTCACGCGTACGGCCTCGGCCTCCACCAGCACCGCTTCCGGCGCCCGGACGGCCCCACGCACCTGCGGGCGGATCAGCCGGGGATCCGCCGTCAGCCTCAACTCCACCCTCGCATGCGCGTGTTCGGCCGCCAGGGCGGGCACCGGGCCACGGTGCAGGTCAGCGGAGTGCAGTCCCGCCACGGCCGCGGACGCCGCAGCGCAGAGCGCCACGGTGGCGACCGACGTCCACCGGCGTACGCACGACGCGAGCGCCACCAGGACGACCAGCGCGCACGCCCCCACCACGGCTCGCCCGGGCGCCGCGAGGGCGACGCCCGCGGCGAGCCAGGCCGCGAGGGCCGGGGCCACCAGCCGGAGGTCCGGCGGGCCCTCCTGGCGCGGGTTCGACGCGCCCCGGGGTGAGGCGGCCGCCGCGTGCACCGCCGGGCGGGGCGCGCTCACGGGGTGACCAGCGGCTTGAGATCGGAGAACCGGCGGTCCCCGATGCCGTTGACGTCACGCAGCTGCTCGACGGAGGTGAAACCGCCGTGCCGGCCGCGGTAGTCGATGATGTGCCGGGCGAGCACCGGCCCCACACCGGGCAGGGCGTCCAGCTGCTCGGCGGTGGCGGCGCTGAGGCTGACCGGACCGCTCGCCGCGGCGGTTGACTGGACCCCGGTGGCCGGTTGCGGGGCGGCACGGCCCACGACGATCTGCTCCCCGTCGGCCAGCAGGCGGGCCAGGTTCAGGGCGCTGGTGTCCGTACCGGGCAGCGCTCCCCCGGCGGCGTCCACGGCGTCCGCCACGCGGGCCCCCGCGGGCAGCCGGCGCAACCCCGGCCTCCTGACCTTGCCGGCGACGTCCACGACCAGCACCGGCTTCGCCCCGGGCGCGGGGCTCGGCGCCCGTGGCCCGGCCGCCGCGGAAGCCCGCGCGGCGACGGGGGCCTCGGCCGCGGCGGGCAGCGCCGCGGCGACCGGCGGCACCGCCACGGTGCGCGGCCGGCCGGTCCAGAAGTGGTGCACCGCGAAGGCGAGGGCGACGAGGAGGACGAGGGCCAGGGCGGCCGCCGTCTTCGCCTCGATGCCGCAGCGGACGGAGAGCCAGGTGGGGAGGCGCTCGGTGAGCGCCAGGCGCCAGGCGCCCGCGGCGCGGCGCCCCGGCGGATCCGGCGCCCCCGGCGCAGCCGCTCGTTCCGGCACGGCCAACCGCTCCGGCCCATCCGGTCGTTCCGGTGGATCCGGAGCCGCCGCGCCCGCCCCACCCCGTGGCGCGGGACGGGTCGGCGGACGGTCGAAGAGGGCGGCGGCCCGTTCCCGGACCGCGCCGGCGGCGGGCCCGGGTGCGGGCACGCGTGCGGACGGGTGCCTGCGGTGGCGAGGAGTTGCGGTGGTCGATCCCATGTCAGGGACGGTAGGCGGACCGGCGCCAACGAGATGATCTTGCCCAAGTCCTGTGGATCGTCCAGAGGTTGTGGATAACCCCGTCACCCGAAGGAGGTCACAGCGGGGAGACGACCGCCCCCAGCAGCCCGGGCCCCGTGTGGGCGCCGATCACCGCCCCGACCTCGCTGAGGACGAGGGTGTTGAGCCCGGGGACCCGCGCCCGCAGCCGCTCCGCCAGGGCGGACGCGCGGTCCGCGGCGGCCAGGTGGTGGACGGCGATGTCCACCGGACGGGTGCCCGCCCGTTCGACGACGATCTCCTCGAGCCGCGCCAGCGCCTTGGAGGCCGTACGCACCTTCTCCAGCAGCTGGATGCGGCCCTCGTCCAGCTGCAGCAGCGGCTTCACCGCGAGCGCCGACCCGAGCAGCGCCTGCGCCGCGCCGATGCGTCCGCCCCGGCGCAGGTAGTCCAGGGTGTCCACGTAGAAGTACGCCGACGTGTCCGACGCCCGCTTCTCCGCCGCCGCCACGATCTCGTCCGCGGAGCCGCCCGCCTCCGCCGCCTCGGCGGCGCTCAGCACCGGGAACCCGAGGGCCATGGCGACCATCGCGGTGTCCACGACGCGCACCGGGACGGGCGCGTCCGCCCCCGCGAGCAGCGCGGCGTCGTAGGTGCCGGAGAACTCCGCCGACAGGTGCAGGGAGACGATCTCGGTCGCGCCCGCCTCCGCCACCGTGCGGTAGGCGGCGGCGAATTCCTCGGGGCTCGGCCGCGACGTGGTGACGGGCTTGCGGCGTTGCAGGGCGCGGGCGACCGCGGGCGCCGACACCTCGGTGCCCTCTTCCAGCGCTTCGTCGCCGATCACCACCGCCAGGGGGACCACGGTGATCCGGTGCCGGGTCAGGGCCTCCTGCGGCAGGTAGGCCGTGGAATCGGTGACGATAGCGACATGGGACGACATGTGCGGGAGGTTACCCGCGCCGAAGGCCGGGCGACAGTACGGCTCCGTCGAGGTGAACCCCGGTGAACGTCCCCGCGGCCCGTCCCGGCCCCGCCCGGCCCCTCACAGCGCCTTGGGCGGCTGTCCGGTGCCCGGCTCGGGCATCCGCCCGCGCCGCGTCCCCGGCTGAGTGCGCGGTTCCGGTTCCGGCAGCGCCGAGGGCGCCCAGTGCCGCAACGCCCCGGCCTCCAGGTCGATGTCGCGGCCCAGCGCCGCGAGGTCGTCGTCGGCGAAGCGACGGGCCCGGTCCTGGGCGGCCCAGCGCAGCGAATCCGCGGAGTGGGTGATGCGCCGCGTGCGCTCCTCCAGCTCGCCGATCCGGGCCGCGATGCGGGTGCGGTCGGGCTCGCGCTCCAGCAGCCGCAGCTCCGCGTCGAGCTCCCGGGCGTGGGAGCTCAGCCTGGCGAGCAGCGCCACGGCCTCGCTCAGCGACGGGTCGACGGCGGCCTGCCCCTCCAGTGCCGCTTCCGTGCTCGTGACGGACGTACGCAGCGCCAGGCGCAGCTCGGCGAGCTTCCCGGCGGGCCCGGGCCTGCTGTACCGGCGGGCCTTCAGGCCGGTGTCCTCGACCACGCGGCGGGCCTCGATGCTGGTGCGCTCCACCCCGCGCTTGACCGCCCGCGCCGTCTTGACCGCGGCGACGACACCGAGCGCCACGAAGGAGGCGAAGAGCAGCAGGATCACGGCGACGGCGACATCCACGGCGGCTCCTCTGCCCGGTCGGCCCGGTCCGTCCGACCGGCCCGATCTGCTCGATCGGTTGTATGCCCACCGTAAACGGACGGGGGCGGGCGAGGGTTCCGGGAGAACCCCCACCCGCCCCTTACACCGAGTGCGCCGACCTGCTCCGGCCTGCTCCGACCTGCTCCGGCCTGCTCCGGCCTGCTCCGGCCTGCTCCGGCCGGACGATCAGCCGCGCATCAGGCGCTCAGGCCATCACGCGGGGACGATGTTCACCAGCTTCGGCGCCCGCACGATCACCTTGCGGACCCCTGCGCCGTCCAGCGCGGCCACGACCGCAGGGTCGGCCAGGGCCTGGGCCTCCAGGTCGGCGTCGGAGATCGTCGGCGGCACCTCCAGACGGGCCTTGATCTTGCCCTTGATCTGGACGACGCAGGTGACGGTCTCGTCCACCACGTACGCCGGGTCGGCCACCGGCAGGTCCTCGTGCGCCAGGGAGCCCTCGTGCCCCAGCCGCCGCCACAGCTCCTCGGCGATGTGCGGGGCCAGCGGCGCGATCAGCAGCACCAGCGGCTCGGCGACCGAGCGCGGCACCGGACCGCCCGCCTTGGTCAGGTGGTTGTTCAGCTCGGTGATCTTGGCGATGGCGGTGTTGAAGCGCAGGCCCTCCAGGTCCTGGCGGACGCCGTCGATCGCCTTGTGCAGGGCGCGCAGGGTGTCCTCGTCCGGCTCGGCGCCGGTCACCGTGACCTCGCCGGTCGTCTCGTCCACGACGTTGCGCCACAGCCGCTGCAGCAGCCGGTACTGGCCGACGACCGCGCGGGTGTCCCAGGGCCGGGAGACGTCCAGCGGGCCCATCGCCATCTCGTACAGGCGCAGGGTGTCGGCGCCGTACTCGGCGGCGATCTCGTCCGGGGTGACGGCGTTCTTCAGGGACTTGCCCATCTTGCCCAGCTCGCGCTTGACCTGCTCGCCGCCGTACCACCAGCCGCCGTCGCGCTCCTCGACCTCGGCCGCCGGGACGGGGAAGCCGCGGCCGTCGCGGTAGACGTAGGCCTGGATCATGCCCTGGTTGAACAGCTTGTGGAACGGCTCCACCGACGACACGTGGCCCAGGTCGAACAGCACCTTGGACCAGAAGCGCGCGTACAGCAGGTGCAGCACCGCGTGCTCGGCGCCACCGACGTACAGGTCGACGCCGCCGTGCGGCTGACCCTCGCGCGGCCCCATCCAGTACTGCTCGATCTCGGGGTCGACCAGCTTCAGGTCGTTGTGCGGGTCCAGGTAGCGCAGCTCGTACCAGCAGGAACCGGCCCAGTTGGGCATGGTGTTGGTCTCGCGGCGGTAGCGGCGCACGCCGCGCCCGTCACCCAGGTCCAGCTCGACGTGGACCCACTCCGCGTTGCGGGACAGCGGGGTCTCCGGCTCGGTGTCCGCGTCGTCCGGTTCGAAGGTGCGCGGGGAGTAGTCCTCGACCTCGGGCAGTTCCAGCGGCAGCATCGACTCGGGCAGGGCGTGGGCGACGCCGTCCTCGTCGTAGACGATCGGGAAGGGCTCGCCCCAGTACCGCTGGCGGCTGAACAGCCAGTCGCGCAGGCGGAAGTTGATGGTGCCCTCGCCGATGCCGCGCTGCTCCAGGTACGCGATGACCTTGCGCTTGGCGTCGGCGACCTCCAGGCCGTTCAGGTCGATCTCGTCATTGGCGGAGTTGATCGCCGGGCCCTGGCCGGTGTACGCCTCGCCCTCCCAGCCCTCGGGCGGCCGGACGGTGCGGATGATGGGCAGCTCGAAGACGGTGGCGAACTCCCAGTCGCGCTCGTCCTGCCCGGGGACGGCCATGATGGCGCCGGTGCCGTAGCCCATCAGGACGTAGTCGGCGACGAAGACCGGGACGCGGGTGCCGGTCAGCGGGTTCACGGCGTACGCGCCGCTGAAGACGCCGGTCTTGTTCTTGCCTTCGGTCTGCCGCTCGACGTCCGACTTGGACTGGGCCTGCTTGCGGTACTCCGCGACGGCCTCGGCCGGGGTGGCCGCGCCGCCGGTCCAGGCGTCCTTGGTGCCCTCCGGCCAGGCGGCCGGCACCACGGTGTCGACCAGCGGGTGCTCGGGGGCCAGCACCATGTAGGTGGCGCCGAACAGGGTGTCCGGACGCGTGGTGAAGACGGTGATCGGGCTCTCGCCGTGGCCCTCGACCGCGAAGTCGACCTTGGCGCCCTCGGAGCGCCCGATCCAGTTGCGCTGCTGCAGCTTGATCGCCTCGGGCCAGTCCAGGGCGTCCAGGTCGGCCAGCAGGCGGTCCGCGTAGGCGGTGATGCGCATCATCCACTGGCGCAGCTTGGCCTTGAAGACGGGGAAGTTCCCGCGCTCGGAGCGGCCGTCGGCGGTGACCTCCTCGTTGGCCAGCACGGTGCCCAGGCCGGGGCACCAGTTGACCGGGGACTCCGAGGCGTACGCCAGGCGGTAATCGCCCAGGACGGCGTCACGCTCGGCGGGGCTCAGCTCGGCCCACGCCCGCCCCCCGGGTGTCTGCCGCTCGCCCTTCTCGAACTGCTCGACCAGCTCGCCGATGGGGCGGGCGCGGTCGGCCTGGGGGTCGTACCAGGAGTTGAAGATCTGCAGGAAGATCCACTGGGTCCACTTGTAGTAGTCCGGGTCGATCGTGGCGAACGACCGGCGC
Organism: Streptomyces sp. PA03-1a; assembly: GCF_033792805.1. Lineage (NCBI taxonomy): Bacteria > Bacillati > Actinomycetota > Actinomycetes > Kitasatosporales > Streptomycetaceae > Streptomyces > Streptomyces sp. PA03-1a. Next base: position 52,590 of record NZ_JARAVO010000015.1, on the reverse strand, counting down.
TTGTCGTGGCCCAGGCCCAGCCGGCGCAGCTGGGACTTCATGTTGTTCATGGCCGCCTCGGTGGTGACCCGAGGGTGCTCGCCGGTCTGCACGGCGTGCTGCTCGGCGGGCAGGCCGAAGGCGTCGAAGCCCAGGGTGTGCAGCACGTTGTGCCCGGTCATCCGCTGGAAGCGGGCGAAGACGTCGGTGGCGATGTAGCCCAGGGGGTGGCCGACGTGCAGTCCCGCACCCGAGGGATACGGGAACATGTCCATGATGAACTTCTTGGGCTTGGCCAGCTCGCCGTCCCCGGCCAGGTCACCGGTGGGGTTCGGGGCGGCGAAGGTCTGGTGCTCGTCCCAGAAGTCCTGCCAGCGGCCCTCGATGTCGGCGGCCAGGGCGGCCGTGTAGCGGTGGGGCGCAGCCGCCTCCGCGGCGGGGGTGGTCTCGCTCATCGTCCTTCGTACTCCATCGCTGTCATGACGGCCTGCGGCCCGGCCGCCGTACGGACATCTGCCTGCTCACTGCGGAAACGAAAAAGCCCCTCGCACAGGAGGGGCGCCGCACTGACATCGATCGTGGTCAGCGCGGCTTGCTAAGCAGAAGGCGTACGGCACGCATGCGGTCAGGGTACCCCAGAGCGGGAAGGGCCCGCACCGAGGTTCCCCCCGGTGCGGGCCCTTCCGTGCCGTTTCCGGACCTGATCAGCGGTGGTGCGGCCGGTACGAGTCGAGGTAGCCGCGTGCCGGGGTGCCGACGCCGGTCACGTCGTCGTAGCCGACGACCGCGGACAGCGAGCTGTCCTTGCCGAGGCTGCGGAGCGAGGTGATCGTGCCGTCCGCCGCGTCGAAGCCGTTGGCGTAGTCCACGCGGACGACCGCGAGGTCCTTGCCGCGGCCCAGCGGGTGGTCGGTCACGTCGTGGTACGCGCCGGTGCCGTAGCGGTCGTAGATCAGCGGGTTGGCGAAGCCGATCGGCACGCCGTGCCGGGCCTGCTGCGCCAGCGCCTGGACGCCCGCGATCACCGGTGCGGCGAGCGAGGTGCCGCCGATCCGGTACTCGCCGTACTGGAAGGACCCGTCCGGGAAGGCCTGGGTCTGGCCGACCAGGAAGCCGGTGTTCGGGTCGGCGACGGCCGAGATGTCCGGCTCGACGCGCTGCTTGACCGTGCCGCCGTTGGCCAGCGCGAGCGAGTTGGGAACCACGCCGCGCTGGTAGAAGGGCTGCGCGTAGAGCTTGCTGGTGCCGCCGCCGGCGCCGGAGGTGTAGGCGCCGGGGAAGGCCGTCCAGCTCGAGCCGTCCTCGGCCAGCGTGGCCTTCAGGGTGCCCCAGCCGGTCTCCCACTGGTACTTGTCGCCCTTGCCGACGGCGAGCGAGGTGCCGCCGACGGAGGTGACCCAGGGGGAGTTCGCCGGGGTGTCGACCTGCTTCGCGCCGTGCGCCGCGACGTTGTCGCCCGCGTCGCCGGAGGAGAAGTAGAAGCCGATGCCCTCGACCGCGCCGATCTGGAAGATCTGGTCGTACGCGGCGGCGATGTCAGGGGTCTCGTTGCTCTCGATGTCGCCCCAGGAGTTGGAGACGATGTCGGCGAGCCGGTGGTCGACGATCTTGCCGAGCGCGTCGAGCAGGTCGTCGTCGGTGCAGGAGGAGGCGCCGACGTAGGTGATGTCGGCGGCCGGGGCGACCGCGTGCACCGCCTCGACGTCCAGGGTCTCCTCGCCGTACCAGCCGGAGGCGTCGCACTCGTCGGGGCTCGTGTAGCGGTAGTCGGCCGGCAGCACCTGGGAGAGCTGGCCGCGCTTGTAGGCCGCGTCGCCGTTGCGGGCGGCGTACTTCTTGGCGTCGGCGACGATCGTCGGGGACGCGAACGCGTCGGTGATGGCGACGGTGACGCCCTTGCCGTTGTACGAGCCCGCGCCGTAGGCGGCGCGCAACTGCTTGCCCGTGTAGCCCTTGACGGCGTACGGGGCGCGCGTGCCGTAGGCGACCGGCAGCTTCTTGTTCGTGTTCGACCCGTAGTAGGTGGAGAAGGGGCCGGAGTTCTTGAAGACGGCGCCGGGCGGCGGCAGCGTGTCCTGGTGCTGCGCGCGCCGCGGGGAGTTGTCCAGGCCGGTGACGGTGAGCACCGCGCCGCCCAGGGAGGCGGGGACGGAGGCGGTCCCGGTCGGGGCGTGGTAGGTCTTGGCGCCCTTCGCGTAGTTGTGGAGCTGGGTGCCGAACGCCTGCTCCGCGTCGGCGACGTCGCCGGTCACGGTCAGGTAGTGCTCGTCGACGCCGGTGACCTTCAGCCCGGAGGACTCCAGCCACTGCCGCGTCTGCGCGATCTGCTGCGCGGAGGCGCCGAAGCGGGCCTTGGCCTGCTTCGCCGAGAGGAACGTGCCGTACGAGGCGGAACCGGGGTCGGACACGGCCTGGGCGTAGGCGGCCAGGCCCTGGGCGTCACGGCCGGCCAGGTACACCCGGAGGGTGACCTTGGCCGAGTCGGCGGTGGCGCCCTTGTCGGCCTTGGCGGTGGCCCAGGCCGGCTTGCTTCCGGCGAGGCTGTGACGTCCGTGCGGTGCGTCGGCCTGGGCGGTGGGTATGCCCATCGCCAGCGCACCGGCGACCAGAGGCAGTGTCGCTGCCAGGGCCAGGCCGGCCCGCCTTCTCGAGCGGGTTGAGCTCATGAAACCCCCTGCTGTGTGAAGTTCGCGCGGAGTGGCGGCGCGCCGGAGACGGCAGCGCGCGTGGACCGCCACGCCACTCTCGCGGTGAACAGCTCATGCCAGGGACATGTGTTCGCCAAGAAGGACTCAAGGAAGGCCCACGAAAGGGCAATTGGGGCGGCAATCCGATCCGGAATGCGGACATATGGTGCCGGAGAGCGGACGCTCCGGTGAAGGACCGATCATCCTTGCCGAACGGAGCCCGAACAAACCAACGTTAGCAGTTCGTAATGATCCTCATCCCGGGTTGTCGAAAGACGATCGTTCAGGCCACCCGTACGAGTTAGCGTCTGCCGCATGCGCACCAACCGACAGTCCCCGGACGGTCGCCGGACCCCCCCGATACCGGCGAGCGACATCCTGTCCGGGGCCCTTCGCGCCGCACGGTCGCCCCGCGCCTGGGCGATCGCCGGCACCGCCGCCGCCCTGCTCGTCCTCGCCGTCACCGCGGGTCCGTACCTGCGGGCGTTCCTGGACTTCGGCGCCGGCGTCCTCACCCTCGTCTCCCTGAGCTGCACCGTCATCTGGGGCCTGGTGTCCACCGACACCGTCTTCCTCGGCCCCCGCGAACGCCTGCTCACCCAGGGCATCCACCGCGGTCTGGGCGTCGCCGCTATCGGATTCCTGGTCCTGCACGTGACGACGAAGGTCGTCGAGGTGCGGGTCACCACCGCCGGCGCCTTCCTCCCCCTCGGCGTGACCGGCCGGGACGGCCTCATCGCCCTCGGCGTGCTCGCCGCCTACCTGATGATCCTGGCCGCCGCCACGGGCGCCATGCGCAGCGTCTTCGCCGCCAACCGGCACCCCGTGCGGTGGCGCATCCTGCACAGCACCGCCTACGCGTCCTGGTGCATGGCGCTGATCCACGGCCTGCAGTCCGGCCGCTCCGCCAAGTCCTGGATCATCGTCGCCTACGGGATCTGCCTGGTGGGTGTCGCCATCGGGCTGATCTACCGGCTCCGCAGGACCCGTGGCGAGGCGCTCTTCCCCGAGACGCGGGAGCGCTCGGCCTCCTTCCGCAAGCTCGGCGGCGAACGGGCCGCGTCCCGGGGCGGTTCCGGCCGCCGGCGTGCCGTGCCCCGGGAGGAGAACGGGCCCAGCCTGGCCAGCGCCTACAGCGAACCGCTGCCGCCGCTGCCCAACTTCCCCACCGCCCAGCAGTACACGGCTGTTCCTCCCCCGGCCCCGGACCGTACCCTCGGCATGGATCCCGCGGCCGCCACGATGCAACTGCCGCAGGTGCCCGCCGACCCCCAGGCGACGTACCAGCAGCAACCGCAGGTGCCGTACCAGCAGCAACCCCAGCAGACCGGCTGGGACGGCACTCCCGCATGGGGCACCCCGGTGCCGGACGGCAGGCAGGGCGCGGATCCGCTGGGAGCCGACAGGCTCCAGCCGATCGCCTGGCAGCAGTCCACGCCCGGACCCTATGAAGGACAACGATGAGCGTTCCCGCCATACCGGACCGGTCACCCGCCCCTCGCCCGGGGGCGGGTGATGTGCTCCCCGACGTGCGTACCGTCGGGCTGCCCCGGATCACCGCGGGGTTCGACGAGGTGGAGCGCCTGGACCGGGTGACCCACCTCAATGTGCACGGTTCCATGCCGAGCATGACCGAGGGCGAACTGCTCGACCTCGCCGAGCTGATGGGCCTGCGCGGCCGTGGCGGGGCGGGCTTCCCCTTCTACAAGAAGCTCAAGGCCGTCGGTGAGGCCGCACGCCGGCGCGGCTCGCCGACCGCGGTGATGGTCAACGGCTGCGAGGGCGAACCGGCCTGCCGTAAGGACGCCGTCATCCTGCGCCGCGCCCCGCACCTCATGCTGGACGGGGCCCTGCTGTGCGCCGAGATCCTCGGCGCCCGCGAACTGGTCATCAGCGTCACGCGCGACACCAACGAGCAGTCCGTGCGCGACGCCCTGGCCGAGCGGGGCCTGGGCACCAAACGGGGCCGCCAGCTGAGGGCCCGGATCGTGCGCATGCCGGAGCGCTTCGTGTCGGGCGAGTCCTCGGGCATCATCTCGGCGGCCAACGGCGGCCTCCCCCTGCCGCCCGGCAAGAAGGTGAGCGCGAGCGAGTCCGGCCTCGGCGGCATGCCGACGCTCTTCTCCAACACCGAGACCTTCACCCAACTGGCCATCGGCGCCCGCATGGGGGCGATCCGCTTCGGCTCCGCGGGCGCCCCGGGCGAGCCCGGTACGGCCATGCTGACGGTGTCCGGCTCGGTGCCCCGGCAGACGGTCGTGGAGACCCCGACGGGTGTGCCGATGTCGTACATCCTGCAGATGTGCGGCGGGAACCCGGGGCAGGGCGTGCTCGTCGGCGGCTACCACGGCAACTGGATCGACCCCAGCGTCGCCTCGATGGTGACCATCGCCCGCGAGAGCCTGGAGGCCCACAAGGCCACCCTGGGCGCGGGCGCCCTGCTCCCGCTGGACCCGGGACTGTGCCCGCTGGGCGAGTCGCTGCGGGTCGCGCAGTGGCTGGCCGCCGAGACGGCCGGGCAGTGCGGGCCGTGCCGCCTCGGGCTGCCCCGTATGGCCGGACTGCTGCAGGACGTGCTCAACGGCGGCGGGCAGGCCGCGCTGGAGCAACTGCGGCAGACCGCGGTCGCGGTGAAGGGGCGCGGGGTGTGCAAGCACCCCGACGGCTCGATGCGCTTCGTGATGTCCACCATCAACGCCTTCACCGACGACCTCGCCGCCCACGTCCTCGGCGGCGGCTGCGGCCGCCCCACCGTGGGCGTGCTGCCGCTGCTGAAGTCCGACCCGCCGGCGCCGCGGGGTGGCGCCCCCGTCGGCGCCGCCGCGCAGACCAGCAACAAGCGGCTGAACGTCGACTGGACGCTGTGCAAGGGCCACGGCCTGTGCGCCGGCGTCCTCCCGGAGATCGTACGGCTGGACCGGGACGGCTACCCCGACATCGCCGGCACGCCCGTCCCGCCGCACCTGGACGCGGCCGCTCAGCGCGCGGTGGCCCGCTGCCCCGCACTGGCGCTGCGCATGGAGGAGGGCGGCCGCCGCTGACCCCGGCCACACGCGGGAGGGCCCGGCGCCGTCGCGGTGCCGGGCCCCTCCGGCGTACGGACCGCGGTGCGCCGGGGCATACGAAGAACCCGCCCGGTCGTGACGACCGGACGGGCAGTGTCCGCGGTGGGAAGTGGAGCTACGGGGATTCGAACCCCGGACCTCTTGCATGCCATGCAAGCGCTCTACCAACTGAGCTATAGCCCCGCGATGCCGTTCTCCCGGGTTCCCCCGGCGACCTGGGATACATTACACGGCCCCGGGGCAGGTACGCCAAATCGATTCCTGGCCCGCGGGCACGGCGCCCGGTACTGTCGGCTGACCCCGCCCCGGAAGAATCTGGAGAAGGCCGCAGTGACCGCGACGCAGCCGATCGCCGACACCGCGGCGCGCAGCTCCCGGGTCGGCAGGCCCACCCTCGTCGCGGCGCTGGTGTGCCTGGTGTCCTTCGCGGCGTTCTGGGCCGCCCAACGCGCGGCACACGTCTCGATGATCGACCTCACCGTCTACCGGGCCGAGGGCTGGTCGGTGCGGGGCGGGGACGACCTGTACGCGATGCGGGTCACCCACGCGCAGCTGCCCAACACCTATCCGCCGTTCGCCGCGCTGCTCTTCACGTCCCTGACACTGCTGGGCCCGGGTGCCGCGCGGATCGCGGCGACCGCGGTCAACCTCGGCCTGCTGGTCGTCCTGGCCCATCTGTCGCTCCGGCTGGCCGGGCTGCCGCGGCGGCTGCCCGCGGCGGCAGCCGCACTGGGCGTCGCGGCGGGCGCGGTGTGGTGCGAGCCGGTCTGGACGACGCTGCGCTACGGCCAGATCAACCTGCTGCTCGCGGTGCTCGTGCTGGGGGACCTCGCCGGGCGCAGGGGCCGGGTCGCGGGCATCGGCATCGGCATCGCAGCGGGCATCAAGCTGACACCGCTGCTGTTCGTGGCCTTCCTGGCCGTCGGCGGGGCGGTGATCGCCTGGCGGCGGCGGGAGCGCTGGAACACCTGGCTGCGGACGGCCGCCGTGGCGTCCGTCACCTTCGCCGCGACCATCGGCCTTTCCGCGCTCGTCCTGCCGCGCGACTCCCGGCGCTTCTGGACGGAGGTCGTCCTCTCCGCCGACCGCGCCGGCAACGGCGAGGACACGGCCAACCAGTCGCTGCGGGGCGTCCTCGCCCGCGCCCTGCACACCGGCGATCCCGGCACCTGGTGGCTCGTCGCGGCACTCCTCGTGGGCGCCGTGGGCGTGGCCGTCGCCACCGCCCACCTGGCGGCCGGGGAACTCGCCTGGGCGGTCCTGTCCTGCGCCGTCACGGCACTGCTGGTCAGCCCCGTCTCCTGGTCGCACCACTGGGTGTGGGCGGTCCCCCTGGTCGTCCTGCTGGCCGGCCAGGCCCTGCGGCGGAGCCGTCCCGCACGCTGGTGGGCCGGCGCCGCCGCGTACGCCGTCCTCTTCTGCTCGTACGCGCTCTGGCTCACCCCGCACGGCGACGGCGTCTCGCGTCCCGAACTCCACCAGTCCTCCGGGCAGATGGCCCTCTCGGCGGTCTACCCGGCCGCCGGGGCCGCGTTCTTGTGCCTGTCGGCGGCCGTCGCCGTCGCCCGGCGCCGCCCTCGCGCACCGCGCAGGACCCCCGTGGCGGCGGCCTGAGCGGCGCTCAGGCCCTCCGCCGCCGCAGCACCGCCACGAGCGCTCCGGCCGCCGCGGTGGCCGCCAGGGCGGCGGAGGTGACCGCGACGGCGTGCGCCGAGGAGTGGGCGGCGCTCAGCCGGCCCAGGAACAGCGTGCCGAAGGAGGCCACCCCGATCAGCTGACCGAGCTGGGTGACGGTGGCCAGCAGGCCACTGGCGTCCGCGGCGTCCTCGGGACGGACCTGCCCCAGGGCGAGGGTCAGGGTGGGGCTGAAGGAGGCGCCCAGCCCCAGGCCGACACCGAACAGGGCCACCAGGAAGGCCGGTTCGTGCTGCTGCCCGTCCCGCAGCAGCAGGCCGATCGCCGCGAAGGACGCACCGGCCACGATCAGTCCGCCCGGCGCCAGCCAGGCGTGGGCACGCGCGGGCAGCCGGCGCCAGGTGAGCCCGGTGCCGCCGAAGGAGACGGCCGCGGCGCTGAAGGTGAGCCCGGTGTGCAGGGCGCTGAGGCCCAGCCCGCTCTGCAGGTGGAGCGCGATGGCGAACAGGAACCCGGCGTTGAGGGCCATGGCGACCCCGATGACGGCGACGGAACGGAGCATGCCGGGTGCCCGCAGGACCCGCGAGGAGACCAGCGGCGCGCCACCGCGCCGGGCGAGCCGGGTCTCCAGCACGGCGAAGACCACGCACAGCACGACGCTGAGGCCGAGGCAGACCCAGCCCCACGCCGGCCAGCCCTCCTCCTGCCCCAGCACCAGGGGCACGGTGAGCAGGGTCACGGCCGCGCCGAGGGTGACCAGCCCGGGCAGGTCGAGACCGCGGCGGCGCTCGGCGGCGCCCTCGGAGTCGCGCGGGACGACCCGCGGGACCAGGACGAGCAGGACGAGCCCGATGGGGACGTTCACCAGGAAGGCCGGGCGCCACCCGGTGCCGAACAGGTCGGCGCTGACCAGCAGCCCGCCCAGGGACTGCCCGGCGGCGGCACCGGTGGCCAGGACGGCCGCGTAGACGCCGAGGGCGCGCACCCGCCGTTCGCCGGAGAAGTTGCGCTGGATGAGGCTGAGCACCTGCGGGATCATCAGGGCGGACCCGGCCCCCTGCACCAGTCGGAACGCGGTCAACTGCCCCGTCGACCCGGCGAGTCCGCAGGCCAGGGAGGCGGCGGTGAAGACGGTGAGCCCGGCCAGGAACGCCCTGCGGTGGCCCCACAGGTCACCGGTCCTGGCACCAGTGATGAGCAGGACGGCGTAGGAGATGGTGTAGCCGGCCACGATCATCTGCAGCCCGGCACCCGAGGCGTGCAGGTCGGTGCGGATGGTGGGCGCGGCCACGTTGACGATGAAGACGTCCAGCAGGGCCATGAACTGACCGGTGAGCAGGACGCCGAGCAGCTGTCCGGCACGCGGTCCGCGGCGGCCCGGAGGGCCGGCCGGGGCACGGCGTGCGGTAACGGTGGGATTCGCCATGGTCCGAGGCTGCGGGCGGTCCCGTACCGGTAACGAGAGCCCCCGGATCCTGGTACCGACAGCACCTGGCAGCCCCGCGTGGACGGGCGGACGATGGGCGCATGGCCGTACCGTCCCCGCGCCGCACCGAGCTCGCCGCCTTCCTGCGCAGCCGCCGCGCGCGCATCCGGCCGGAGGACGTCGGCATGCCGCCCGGCCTGCGCCGCCGTACGCCCGGGCTGCGGCGGGAGGAGGTCGCGCAGCTCGCCGGGGTGGGGGTGACCTGGTACACGTGGCTGGAGCAGGGCCGGCCGATCAACGCCAGCGTGCAGGTGCTGGACGCGGTGGCGCGCATCCTGCGGCTGGACGTGGCCGAGCGCAAGCACCTGTACCGGCTGGCGGGCGTGCCCTTCGTCCGCGAGCCGGTCTCCGACGCCGAGGCGGTGGGCGAGGAGGTGGAGGGCATCGTCGACGCCCTCGACCCGCTCCCGGCGGTGGTCTACAACGCCCGTTACGACGTGCTGGCCTGCAACTCCGGTTACCGGCGGCTCTTCCCCCAGGTGCGGATCGCCTCCCGCGCCGACCGCAACGTGCTGCTGCGCCTGTTCACCGGCCCGCCGTGCTGCTCGGCGTACGTCAACCGGGACGCCGAGCTGCCCCGGATGGTCGCGCAGCTGCGCGCCTCGTACGGCCGGCACGTGGGCGAACCGGCCTGGGAGTCCTTCGTCGGGCGGCTGGTCCGGGAGAGCGCGGAGTTCGCGCAGATGTGGGCGAGCGGGGACGTGGCGGCTCCGGGACAGCGGATCAAGGTGATCCATCACGCCTCGGTCGGCAGGATCCGGCTGACCTCGACCTCGCTGGCGGTCCAGGCGATGCCGGAGCACCGGATCGTGGTCTACACGCCGGCCGACGAGGAGAGCCGGGAGCTGACGGCGCGGCTGCGGGAGCTGGACGACCCGCTGGTGGGCTGCCCCCGGCACGCGCGCCCGCTCTCGGCGCTCGCCGCGGAACAGGAGCCGGCCGCGGAACGGACCGGGTGAAACGCGAGGATCCCGCCTCCCCTGGGGGAGACGGGATCCAATACCGCTGTGGAGCTACGGGGATTCGAACCCCGGACCTCTTGCATGCCATGCAAGCGCTCTACCAACTGAGCTATAGCCCCGCTGTCCTCGGGCTTTCCGCCCGGCGAACGAGAAGAAGCTTAGCCGGTCAGGGCCGGATTCCTGAAATCGGCTGCGCCCCGGCCCCGCCCCGGCTCCCGGCCCCGTCAGTCGTCGTCGCCGAGCACCGGCTCGGGCAGGGTCCCGGCGTTGTGCTCCAGCAGCCGCCAGCCGCGGGCGCCCTCGCCGAGGACCGACCAGCAGGTGTTGGACAGCCCGCCGAGCGCCTCCCAGCTGCGCGGGTCCAGCCCGAGGAGCCGGCCGATGGTGGTGCGGATGGCGCCGCCGTGGCTGACGACGACCAGCACACCGCCGTCGGGCAGCTTGTCGGCCGCCGCGAGCACCACCGGGGCGGCCCGGTCGGCGACCTCGGTCTCCAGCTCGCCGCCGCCGCGCCGCACGGGCTCGCCGCGCTTCCAGGCCGCGTACTCCTCGCCGTAGCGCTCGGTGATCTCGTCGTGGGTCAGGCCCTGCCACACGCCCGCGTAGGTCTCCCGCAGGCCCTCGTCGTACGAGATGTCCAGCTCCGTGACCGCGGCCAGTTCGGCGGCGGTGTCGGCGGCGCGCTGCAGGTCGGAGGAGATGATCGCGTCCGGCTGCAGCGCGGCCAGCAACCGGGCGGCGCGCTTGGCCTGCGCGACGCCGGTCGAGGTCAGCGGGATGTCCGTGGAGCCCTGGAAGCGGCCCTCCACGTTCCAGGAGGTCTGTCCGTGCCGCCAGAAGACGACGCGGCGGCCGCGACCCCGCGTGTGGCCGTTCAGATCAGCTCTCCGTCCTCGTCGGCGGCCGCGGTGGCGCGGGCGTGCTCCTCGGCCTTGCCACGGGTGGCGACGGCGTCCTTGGGGAGCTCGAGCTCGGGGCAGTCCTTCCAGAGCCGCTCCAGCGCGTAGAAGACCCGCTCCTCCGAGTGCTGGACGTGCACCACGATGTCGACGTAGTCGAGCAGGACCCAGCGCCCCTCGCGCTCCCCCTCACGGCGCACCGGCTTGACGCCGAGCTCCTCCTGCAGCCGCTCCTCGACCTCGTCGACGATGGCCTTCACCTGGCGGTCGTTGGGCGCGGAGGCCAGCAGGAACGCGTCGGTGATGGAGAGGACGTCGCTGACGTCGTAGGCGATGATGTCGTGCGCGAGCTTGTCGGCGGCCGCCTGGGCGGCGGTCTGAATGAGCTCGATGGAGCGGTCCGTGGCGGTCACAGGTAAGGCTTTCCGGTCGGGGACGTCGTACGTCCAGGGTCTCACGGACCGCGCTCGGTCCCCGACCGGTTATGGACCGCCCCGGGTCAGTTCTTCTCCGGCGGGCTGTAGTCCTGGCCCAGGACCACCGTGATGTCGGCGTTGGAGGCCACGCCGCCCTTCTTGGCGGCCTTGGCGGACAGGCCCAGCGTCTTGGCCAGCTCCTCCGCGTTCGTCTTCTGGTCGGCGTCGGCGTACAGGACCTGCGAGGTGGCCCGGGTGTCCGCGGTGGCGCCGGAGACGAAGGTGTAGCCGCCGCCGACGATCTGCACCTGGGCCTCGCCGGTGTTGGCGGCGACGCCGGTCGCGTTGCGCAGGGTGACCCGGGGGATGCCGTCGGAGTCGGTGTTGGTGACGGTGCCGCCGAGCACCTTCTTGACCACGTCCTCGGTGGCCTTCTCGCTCAGCGTGCCGTCGGGCTCCACCGGCAGCGCCTCGGTGGTGTAGTCACCGCCCTTGGCCTCCTCCGACAGGGCCGCCAGGCTGCTGCCGAGGTCCTTCTCGGTCAGCGGGGGCTCGATGACCTGGTTGAGCCCCTCGACGGTCTTGGTCGCCAGGTCCGGGTCGCTGTACATCTTCTTCAGCACGGCCTGGACGACCTGCCCGAAGCGGGCCAGCTGCTTGTCGGGCCCCTCGCCCGGTCCCCGGTAGACGGCGTACGCGACGGCGGCCTGGCCGCCCAGCTCCTGCTGCTTGCCGGGCTTGACGAGGGTCTTGCCGTCCTGCTTCTTGCCTGCCTTCACCGTGGCGTCGGTGTCGACGAGGACTCCGCCGAGGGACTCGACGAGGTTGTCCAGGTACGGGGTGTCCAGCCGCCAGGTGCCGCTGATCTTGGTGCCGAGCAGACCTTCCAGCGCCTCACGGGTGGGGGCGGAACCGTTCTCCACGACGGACTTGCCGAGCGTGGTGCTGCCGCCGTCGTCGCTGCTCACGGCGAGCGAGTTCGGCAGCAGGACGGTGGTGCCCTTCTTGGTGGTCGAGTTGCTGACCAGCAGCGCGGTCGAGGTCGCCTCGCTGCCGACCGGGCGCAGGTGCAGCACGATGACGTCGCGCTTCTGGCCGCCCGCGGCCTGCTGGGCGGTCCCGGAGTCCCCGCCGAGGCCGGGGATCTTGCCGGCCTTCCACAGGTAGCCGACGCCGCCGACGGCGGCCAGCACCAGGACGACGACCGCGGCGACCACGCGGTTGCGGCCGCGGCGCCTGGCCTCCTCGCGCCGCTCGGTGCGGGACTCGGTGAACTTCAGCCAGTCGATGACCTCTTCCGACTCCTCGGTCTCCTCGTCGACGAAGGAGAACTGGCCGGTGTGGTAGTCGGCTTCGGCCGCGGCGGAGCGGCCGGCGGCGGGCCGGGCCGGCGGCTCCTCGAAGGCGGGCTGCCGCTGGGCCGGAGGGGCCTGCGGCGGGGTCTGCGGGGGTGCCGGCGGCTGCTGTCCGTACTGCTGCTGCTCGTGGTACGGCTCCTGGTACTGCGGCTGCTGCGGGATCCACCCCTGGTACTGCTGCGTCTGCTGGGGCTGTTGGGGGTGCTGGGGTTGCTGCTGCGGCGGCTGCGGTTGCTGGTACTGCTGCTGCTCCTGCGGGTAGTACGGCTGCCCGGAGTACCCCTGCTGGTCCTGGTAGGACTGCTGCCGGCCGGTCTGCTCACCGGTCTGCTGGGCGTACGGGTCGTACTGGCCGTACTCGTTGCCGTAACCGTTTGCGTAGTCGCCTTGCTGCTGTGCGTAGGGGTCTTCTCCGTAGGGATCCTGACCGCCCCGCTCGGGTGTTCCCTCGGCGTATTGCCATCGGGGGTAGTCGTTCACTGGGGACCCCTCCAGTTGCCGATCAGCCGCTGATCACTTACCGGTACAGCCTGCGTTTGTCGATGTAGCGGACGACGCCGTCGGGCACGAGGTACCAGACCGGCTCCCCCTTGGCGACCCGCTGACGGCAGTCGGTCGAGGAGATCGCCAGGGCGGGCACCTCCACCAGGGAGACCCCGCCGGCCGGGAAGCCGGGGTCGGACAGGGTGTGCCCGGGGCGGGTGACGCCGATGAAGTGCGCCAGCGAGAACAGCTCCTCGGCCTTGCGCCAGGAGAAGATCTGGGCCAGCGCGTCCGCACCCGTGATGAAGAACAGCTCCGCCTCGGGGTGCTCGGCCCGCAGGTCGCGGAGCGTGTCGATGGTGTACGTGCGGCCACCGCGCTCGATGTCGCTGCGGCTGACCGAGAACTGCGGGTTCGACGCGGTGGCGATCACCGTCATCAGGTAGCGGTCCTCGGCCGCCGACACCTTCTGCTCGCTCTTCTGCCAGGGCCGGCCGGTGGGCACGAAGACCACTTCGTCCAGCTGGAAAAGGTGCGCCACCTCGCTGGCCGCCACGAGGTGACCGTGGTGGATGGGATCGAACGTCCCACCCATCACACCGATTCGCTCCTTCATGCGGATAGACCCTACCCGCATCGCCTGATCGAGCTCAGCGGTCGCGGTTGAAGCGGGTGGTGATGAAGAGCAGCAGCAGCAGCGCGAACAGCGCGCCACCGCCCGTGAGGTAGGGGCTCAGGCTCTCGTGGTTGCCGCCGCCCTCGCCCTCGGCGAGCGTGGTCAGAACGGCGGCGGTCGCGTAGGAGGTCATTCGGCTGTCCCTTGGTGGCTTCGGGGTCTGTCGACGGGCGGAGGACTCGGCAACATCGTACGGGCGGCCGGGGTGGAACTTCGCGGTGGCTCCGCGCGTCCTCACTAGGTACCCAACGGCCGAACAGGGGGGCGGGGACATATGTCCGGTCCGAACGATTCGAGTGGTGCGAACGGCGGCACGAGCGGCGCTGAGCGGCTGCCCGGACGCAACCGGCGGCGCTTCGAGGGCATCTCCTCGCGCGCGTACGAGCACCCGGCGGACCGTTCCGCGCTGGTGGCACTGCGCAAGCTGAGCGGCTTCGACACCGTCTTCAAGGCGCTCAGCGGCCTGCTGCCGGAGCGCTCGCTGCGGCTGCTGTTCCTCTCGGACTCGGTGCGCGTCGGCGACCAGCAGTTCGCGCACCTCAACGACATGCTGCGGGACGCCTGCTACATCCTCGACCTGCCCAAGGTCCCGGCGATGTACGTCACCCAGGACCCGCAGCCCAACGCGATGTGCATCGGGCTGGACGAGCCCATCATCGTCGTGACCACCGGGCTGGTGGAGCTGCTGGACGAGGAGGAGATGCGGGCCGTCGTGGGCCACGAGGTCGGCCACGCGCTGTCCGGCCACTCCGTCTACCGCACGATCCTGCTCTTCCTGACCAGCCTGGCGCTGCGGGTGGCGTGGATACCGCTCGGCAACCTCGCGATCATGGCGATCGTCACCGCACTGCGCGAGTGGTTCCGCAAGTCGGAGCTCTCCGCGGACCGTGCCGGACTCCTGGTCGGCCAGGACCTGCAGGCCTCGATGCGCGGCCTGATGAAGATCGCCGGCGGCAACCACCTGCACGAGATGAACGTGGACGCCTTCCTGAAGCAGGCCGAGGAGTACGAGGAGTCCGGCGACCTGCGCGACTCCGTGCTGAAGATCCTCAACGTCCTGCCGCGCAGCCACCCGTTCACCACGGTGCGGGCCGCGGAGCTGAAGAAGTGGGCGGCGAGCCGCGACCACCAGCGCATCATGGACGGCCACTACCCGCGGCGCAGCGAGGACAAGGACACCTCGGTCTACGACTCGTTCAAGGAATCCGCGAGCCACTACGCCGAAACGGTGAAGACGAGCAAGGACCCGCTCATGAAGCTGCTCTCCGACATCGGGGCGGGGGCCGGCGACGTCGGCGGCCGGCTGCGCGACCGCTTCACCGGGACGCCGGGCTCGGGCTCCGGCCCGTCAGGGCGCCCGCCGAAGGACTCGCAGGACCCGCCGCCGGAGGGCTGATCCCCGGTCCGGCCGCCGGGGCCGGGGCCAGCACCCCGCACACCGAGCCGATCTCGTGGCGGTGGTCGTAGGGGTCGACCCCGGGCTCCACCGGCGGCCGCTGCCCGGCCAGCAGCGGCAGAAAGTGCGCCACGGGGGCGGTCACGCAGGACAGCGGCCCGGCCTCGACGGCGGCCCGCAGCAGTTCCACGTGCTTGTCGCGCAGGTCCGCGCGGTCGAAGCGCAGCCGCAGCTCACGCCGCACGGTGAACAGCGAGGCCTGGCCGCTGCCCCCGGTGGCGGCCTGCACGACGTAGACCAGGGTGTGGTCCGTGACGACCTCCAGGGCCTCCTCCCCCGCCTCGGACACGGTCATGGTGCCGCGCACCTTGACCTCGTCGTCGGCGAGGGCGACGCGGGCGGGGTCGAAGCGCACCAGCCAGCCGGTCGCCGCGTGGCGCCCGTCGTCGGCGGGCCGCTCCAGGCTCCGGTCGAACTGGTCGAGCTGCCCGGGGTCCAGCATGGTGCGCACCGTGCGGATGTCCCCGCCGGTCAGCGCGTCGGGATCGGCGGAGGAGGCGACCAGGTAGTCCTTGGCGGAGACCAGGGCCTGCATGACCTGGCTCTCGCTGAAGTGCGCGGTGCGGCGCGCCGGCGGCAGGGCGTACCCGGTCCCGCCGGCCCGGTAGTGCTCGGCGCGCTGCCCGGCGAACGGCCGGGACCGGTCCACGGCGGCCACCGCGGCCGTGGGGGCGAGCGGCAGCAGGGTGATCTGCAGCGACTGCGCCACGGGAGGGGCGGGCTGGTCGTAGGGATTGCGTATGCCCAGGTAGACGGCGGTGCCGAAGGCCACGGCGATCAGGAGGACGAGGACCAGGGCCTGGCGCGGGGCGCCGCCACGGGCCCAGAGCCGACGGGTGCGCACCGAGCGGGCCGATCCGTCCAGCCGCTCCCGCGCGGAGAACTCCTGTATCCGGGCAGCGCGGACGAACGATTCGTCGAAGACGACGGATCGGTACTCGTCCTCACCACCTCCCGGGGAGCCCTCGGGGTTCCCCTCCGGTGGGTCTCCAGGCCCGGCCATACAACAAGCGTAGGTCTGTCAGGGCCCTTTAAAACGTCCTGGTACGAGACAAGTTCGCCAGGCGCTCAGGGGGTGTGGCTGACCGCCACCGGGGGTAGCGACGGGGCTCCGATCCGGCCCGTCGGGGAGGGCGGTACGGAGGGCTGGCGGGCCCCTCCGGCGCCCCGGTAGACCGCCGCGAAGGTCAGGGCGACGACACCGATGCCCATCACCACGGCGAGCACCCACGCCACGGTCCGGTGCCAGCGGCCGTGCCCCCGGTACGGGCGGCGCTGGGCGTAGAGGTCCTCGTACTCCTCGTCCTCCGCGGAGTGCTCGGTCTCCTCCTGGTCGTACGGACCGCTGCCGTCCTCCGCGCCCAGCACACGCGGGCGGGACGCCTCTGCCTCGGCCTGTGCCGTGGCGGCGGCGAGCATGCGCTCGTGGGCGCTCGGTTCGTGGAAGGCAGCCGCCCGTATGAAGGCCTCATCGAGCACCACGGACGCGAATTCGTCATCCGCGCCACCGTGGTCCTCGCCGTCCGGGAACGGCTTGCCCCCCAGTTCGTCCGGCACCCGTCCAGAATAGGGCCGATGACGCGGATTGGGCAGGCCGCTCGGAAACTCCGTCCGTCCGCCGGGGCCGGTCAGCCGCGGACGTGGCCGTCCCCGGTGTAGACGTACTTGGTCGAGGTCAGCTCCGGAAGGCCCATCGGCCCCCGGGCGTGCAGCTTCTGGGTAGAGATGCCGATCTCCGCGCCGAAGCCGAACTGCCCGCCGTCGGTGAACCGGGTCGAGGCGTTGACGGCGACGGCCGCGGAATCCACCAACCGGGTGAAGCGCCGGGCGGCCGGCTGCGAGGTGGTGACGATGGCCTCGGTGTGCCCGGAGGACCACAGACGGATGTGCTGCACGGCTGCGTCCAGCGAGTCCACCACGGCTGCG
This sequence comes from Streptomyces sp. PA03-1a, assembly GCF_033792805.1. Classification (NCBI taxonomy): domain Bacteria; kingdom Bacillati; phylum Actinomycetota; class Actinomycetes; order Kitasatosporales; family Streptomycetaceae; genus Streptomyces; species Streptomyces sp. PA03-1a. The sequence goes on along the minus strand of NZ_JARAVO010000015.1, from coordinate 35,562 downwards.
GCGATGTCGAGGCTCAGGTACTCCGTCTCCCAGTCCTCGGCGGTGGCCGGGACGACGGTGGCCTTGGTGCCGCTCTTCTCGGCCAGTTCCCGCACCCGCTCGTCGGCGTGCACGGTGACCCCGGCCCCGGCCAGCGCGTCCAGGGCGCGCGGCAGGAAGTCGGCGGCGATGTCCCGGTGCACCAGCAGCGTCTCGGCGGCGTTGCACACGCTCGGGCGCTGCGCCTTGGAGTTGAGCAGGACCGCGACGGCCGTGTCGAGGTCGGCCTGCGCGTCCACGTACACATGGCAGTTGCCGGTGCCGGTCTCGATCACCGGGACGATGGACTCCTCGACCACCGTCTTGATGAGGGAGGCGCCGCCGCGCGGGATGAGCACGTCGACCATGCCGCGGGCGCGCATCAGCTCGCGCACCGACTCCCGGCTCTCCCCCGGCACCAACTGGACGGCGTCGGCGGGCAGTCCGGCGCCGCCGACCGCGTCGCGCACCACCGTCACCAGCGCGGAGTTGGAGTGGCACGCGGAGGAGGAGCCGCGCAGCAGCACCGCGTTGCCGGACTTCAGGCACAGCGAGGCCGCGTCCACGGTGACGTTGGGCCGGGCCTCGTAGATGATGCCGACCACGCCCAGCGGCACGCGGATCTGGCGCAGGTCCAGCCCGTTGGGCAGCGTGGAGCCGCGCACCACCTCGCCGACCGGGTCGGGCAGGCCGGCCACGTCCCGCACGTCGGAGGCGATGGCGCGGACCCGCTCGGGGGTCAGCGTCAGCCGGTCCACGATCGCCTCGCCGGTGCCCGCCTCACGGGCGCGGGCGACGTCCTTGGCGTTGGCCTCGACGATCTCCCGCGTGCGGACGACCAGGGCGTCGGCGATGGCCAGCAGCGCGTCGTCCTTCACCGAGCGCGGCAGCGGCGCGAGGTCTTCGGCGGCCGCACGGGCGCGGTAGGCGGCCTGCAGCACCGGGCTCTTCGGCCACGGCGAGGGCAGGGAGGCGGCGAGGTCGTCGTTGCTGTGGCTGCGGCTGCTCATAGCGGCCAGGGTACGGCGTGGGCGCCGGCCGGCGGGACGGCTTTCCGGCCGGTGAGACCGTGCCGCGCACGGCGGCCCGGCCGGTGCGGCTCAGTAGGGGTGCACGCCGAGGGGCGCCGCCGGGGGCGGTCCGTAACCCTCCGCGAGGCGCTGGTGGTAGGTGTCCCGGTCGATGACCTCCAGGCCCACCGTCTCCCAGGGCGGCAGGTTGGCGGAGGAACGGTGCTCGCCCCACAGCCGCAGCGCGATCGCGGCGGCGTCGTGCAGGTCGCGGGCCTCCTCCCAGTACCGGATCTCGGCGTGGTCGGCCGCGTACCGGCTGGTCAGCAGGAAGGGGTGGTCGTTCGCGAGCTGCTCCAGCGCGCGCCGCACCTCGGCAAGCGGGGCCTCGGGCCCGCAGACGCTGAGCGTCACGTGCCAGAGCCGGGACACGGGGCGCTCCCGCGCGGGCGGGGCGGTGTCGTCGCTCGTCACGCTGACCAGTGTCCGCTCCGCCGTCCCTCGGGACGACGATGCCCCTGGGCGCCCTCGTCTCACCGGCGGCCTCCCTGTCGTCCCTGTCGTCGCGTCCCTGGCCGGATTCCGTGCTCCGCCCTCAAAGTCCAGCAGCCCGGAAGCGGGCGCGGGGCGGTTTTCACGAAGTAACCACGAAGGAGGTCCGCCTCAGTGGTGCAGGAGTACGAGGTCGTCCCGGTGCACGACCTCGCGCTCGTAGGCGGGGCCGAGCTCCCGCGCCAGTTCACGGGTGGAGCGCCCGAGCAGCCGGGGCAGCTCCTTGGCGTCGAAGTTCACCAGGCCCCGCGCGACGGCGTGGCCGGAGGTGTCGCGCAGTTCGACCGGGTCGCCGGCGGTGAAGTGGCCCTCGACCGCCGCGATGCCGGCCGGAAGCAGCGAGGTGCGGCGCTTGACGACCGCCTGCACGGCGCCGTCGTCCAGGATCAGCGCGCCAAGCGGGGTGGAGGCGTGGGCCAGCCACAGCAGCCGGTCGGCGGAGCGCTTGCCCGTGGCGTGGAAGAGGGTGCCGGTCCGCCGTCCGGCCAGGGCGTCCGCGGCCTGCGAGGCGGAGGTGAGGACGACCGGGATGCCGGCGCCGGCGGCGATCCGGGCGGCCTCGACCTTGGTGACCATGCCCCCGGTGCCGACGCCGGCCTTGCCCGCGCTGCCGATGGAGACGCCCTCCAGGTCCCGCGGCCCGTGGACCTCCTCGATGCGCGAGGTGCCCGGGAGGGCGGGGTCGCCGTCGTAGAGCCCGTCGACGTCGGAGAGCAGGACGAGCAGGTCGGCACGGACCAGGTGGGCGACGAGGGCGGCGAGGCGGTCGTTGTCGCCGAAGCGGATCTCGTCGGTGGCCACCGTGTCGTTCTCGTTCACGATCGGCAGGGCGCCCATGGCGAGCAGCTTGTCCAGCGTGCGGTAGGCGTTGCGGTAGTGCGCCCGGCGGCTCATGTCGTCGGAGGTGAGCAGCACCTGCCCGACCCGTACGCCGTACCGGGCGAAGGAGGCCGTGTACCGGGCGACGAGCAGGCCCTGGCCGACGCTGGCGGCGGCCTGCTGCCGCGCCAGGTCCCGGGGCCGCCGGGTGAGCCCGAGCGGTGCCAGGCCGGCGGCGATGGCGCCGGAGGAGACCAGGACGACCTCCTTGGCTGCCGCGCCCTCCTGGGTCCCGCGCGCCTTGGCCAGCACGTCCACGAGGGCGTCCACCCGGTCGGCGTCCAGGCCGCCGGCCGCCGTCGTCAGCGACGACGACCCGACCTTGACCACGACCCGCCGGGCCTCCGCCACGTCCTGCCTCGCGCTCGCCACGTCCGTCCCTTCCCTCTCCCTGCTTCGCAATCTACGGCAGTGGGGCGACCGGGCGCTGCCGCCTTCCACCCACCGGACGGCGACTGGGACAACGCGTAACGGGGCAGACGCGCCGTGAAGCCCGCGCCCGAACACCCCTTGACGAGATATGAAATTCATATAAGGGACTCTTCACTCCGTAAGTAAAAAAGTCACAAGAGAACCACCTCAATGGGAACGATTTGCCTGCGGATTCGAACACGGGGCAGCGTGCACGGGTACGGCGAACCGGCACCCCGGGCGGCCCAGCGCACGCTCGCGCGTCCGGGCGGTTCCGCCGGGCCGCCGAACGTACGACGATGGGAAGTTGCCGCTGTGAAACGTGCCGTGGGGAAACGGCCGGGAGTCCACCACTTCGGCCTCCTTCTGGCCCAGATGTGCGCCCTGATCGCGCAGGTGGTGGGCGTGGCCCTGCCCAACGGGGCCCTGATGGCGGGCGCCGCCCTCGCCGGTTGCGCCGCCGACGTCTGCCTGCACGCCGGCAAGCGCCCGCCGCCCAAGGCACTCGGGCTGCTCCAGGCGGAGGCGGTCACCCGGCAGTCCCTGCGCGACCTGCTGCTGATCGTCGGACTGCTGCGCCTGGACCAACGGGAGTCCGTGCTGTTCCACCTCGTGTGCCTCGGCGGCCTGTTGTACGTCCACGGCGCGCACATCGCCCTCCAGGGCGGGGCGGCGCTGGTGCAACGCGCACGCCGGCTCCCCGTCGTCACACGCAACATCGACACGTCCGAACTGCCGCTGCCCGCCCCGCCACCGCCCCTGATCACCCGTCAGCCGGGCCTGCGGCTGCTGCTGGTGGGGAGCCCGGCGACCTTCGGGCTGAGCGTGGCCGCGGCGACCGGGGCCACGGCGTACGCCGCCGACGGCGTCGCCCTGTCCGCGCTGCTGGCCACCGTGGCGCTGGCCCTGCTCGCCCGGTCCTTCATGCCCGGCAGGCGGCCACCGGGCGCGGACGAGGTCCTCGAGTGGTTCGACCGCTGGCTCGAGCGCTACCAGCCCACGGTCGGCATGTACTTCTCCGGGGGCGCGAGTTCCGCTTACCAGGCGAACATGTGGCTGGCCCCCCTGGCCGAGCTCGACGGGCGGCCGGTGATCCTGCTGCGCGAGCGCGGGATGGTGCCGCGCATCGGCCCGACCGATCTCCCCATCGTGTGCCTGCCGAAGGTCGCCGACCTCATGCGGCTCGGCGACTCCAGCCTCAAGGTGCTGCTCCACCCGGCCAACGCGCCCAAGACCTCACAGGTGCTGCGCATCCCGTCGATCATGCACGCCTTCGTCAACCACGGCGAGAGCGACAAGCTGTCCAGCTGCAACCCGTACGCGAAGGCGTACGACGAGGTCTGGGTGGCGGGCCCCGCGGCCCGGGAGCGTTACGCGCTGGCCGAGGTGGGCGTGGCCGACGAGGACGTCGTGGAGGTCGGCCGTCCGCAACTGGCCGGGATCCGGCCACATTCGGGCCCACCGGCGCCCGGGAGCACCCTCACGGTGCTCTACGCGCCCACCTGGGAGGGGTGGACCGACGACCCCGGCAACACCTCGATCACGGTGGCCGGTGAGGCCATCGTCCGCCGGTTGCTCGCCGAGCCCGCCGTCCGCGTGCTCTACCGCCCGCACCCGCTCACCGGCAGCGTCGACCCGCGGGCCGGTGCCGCCCACCGGCGGATCGTCGAACTGATCGAGGACGCCAACCGCCGGCGCCGTACGGACTCCGCCCTCCCCGGGCAGCGCGACCTCCTCCGGCACAGCGAGCGCGAACTGGCCCGGCTGACCGCCGCCTGGTCGCTGCCCGACGCCGACGACCTGGAGCGCATGGCCGACCGCGGCACGACGGGGGACGAGAGCGTCGCAGGCGCCGTACGACGGGCGACCGCGGCCTGGGAGGCCGCGTACTGGGCGGCGCATCCCGCGGACGAGCACCTGGTGATCGTCGAGGAGCGTCCCGGCCTCTACTCCTGTTTCGACCACTGCGACCTCCTGATCACCGACGTGTCCAGCGTGATTTCCGAGTTCCTGGTGAGCGGCAAGCCCTACGCGGTGACGAACACCACCGACCGGAGCGAGGCGGGATTCCGCGCGTCCTTCCCCACCGTGCGGGCCGGGACGGTACTGACCCCTGACGCGGCGGGACTGGGCGAGCTGCTGGCCGTGGTGCGCGGCACGGCCGAGGACACGCTGGCCACCGCGCGCGCGAACCTGAAGGAACACCTGCTGGGCCCGGCGGCGCCGTCCTCCGCGGAGCGCTTCCAGGAGGCCGTGCACGCCCTGGCGGCCCGGGTGGACGAGCGGCGGGCCAGGACGGCGGCGCGGAGCGCCCCCCAGGCCGTCCCACGGCAGCGCGCTGGGGTCGCGTGACCGGCACCACGGACGCGGGAGGGGGGCTGCGACGGAACGAGATCGTTCCGTCGCAGCCCCCCTCCCGCGGTCTTGGGGACGGAACTCAGTGCCGGGGCTGCTCCGGGTGGCGCAGGCACCAGCCGGCCCAGGCGGAGGCGACCATCTCGCGCACCTCGTGGCGGGCCGTCCAGCCCAGCTCCTCCTCGATCCGCGAGGCGGAGGCGACGACCCGGGCGGGGTCGCCGGGGCGGCGCTCGATGACCTGCGCCGTCGCGTCGGTGCGGCCGGTGACCGAGCCGATGATGCCCACCATCTCGGCGACCGAGACGCCCTCGCCGCGGCCGATGTTCAGCACCAGGGCGGCGGTCGGGTCCTCCGCCAGCCGGCGCGCGGCGGCGACGTGGGCGGAGGCGATGTCCTCGACGTGGATGAAGTCGCGCACGCAGGTGCCGTCGGGGGTCTCGTAGTCGTCGCCGAAGATCAGCGGGGGCTTCCCCTGGGAGAGCCGTTCGAAGACCATCGGCACGAGGTTGAAGATCCCCGCGTCACCCAGCTCGGGCGTGGCCGCGCCGGCCACGTTGAAGTAGCGCAGGCAGGCGGTGGCGATGCCGTGGGCGGCACCCGTCGCCCGGACCATCCACTCGCCGACGAGCTTGGTCTCCCCGTACGGGCTCATGGGCGCGCACGGGGTCTCCTCGGTCACCAGGTCGACGTCGGGCATCCCGTAGACCGCGGCGGAGGACGAGAACAGGAAGCTGGTCACCCCGGCGCGCACCGCGGCCTCCAGGACGGTCTGCAGGCCCTGGACGTTCTCCCGGTAGTAGTGGAGCGGACGCTCCACCGACTCCCCGACCTGCTTCTTCGCCGCGATGTGCACGATCCCGCGCACCGAGTGATCGCGCAGCACCCGGTCCAGCAGCTCCGCGTCCAGCACGGAGCCCTTCTCCAGGTGCACCCCGGCGGGCAGCCGCTGCGGGTCGCCGGTGCTCAGGTCGTCCACGACGACGACCTGCTCGCCGCCGTCGACCATGGCCTTCACCACATGCGACCCTATGTATCCGGCACCGCCAGTAATCAACCACGTCATCCGACGCATCCTAACGGCTCTCCCATGGCGGCCCCGAACCCCCTGCGGGACGGGCCCCGCGGTACACTCCGCCGACTTTTTGTTTACTATCCATTCATCCACACAACCGTTTGCCGTCGCCCCGCGTCGTAGGAACGGTTGGAGCGGGCCCCACCGCGGGACACCGCTCGCCCGACGGCCCGCGCAGCATCGCGGACGCGTCCCAGCCTCAACCGATCCGCTGCCCCGGTTCGGTGCCTGATTCGCCTCGAAAGGGTTCTGGTCCATGGAAATACCGCCGCTCGCGGAAGTACGGCGCCTCACCGAGAAGAAGCGGGACGCCTGGTGGACCGTTTTCCTGGTCGACCCCGTGGCGACCCCGTTGGTGCGCTGGACGGCCAGGTGGACCCGACTCACCCCCAACCAGATCACCTGGGGCGCCCTCTTCCTCGGCCTGGGAGCCGCGGCCTGCTTCGCGCTCGCCGACTGGAAGTACCTGATCATCGGCGCCGTGCTGTACCACTTCAGCTTCATCCTGGACTGCATGGACGGGAAGCTGGCCCGGCTCACCGGCAAGGGCTCCGAGTTCGGCGGCTGGCTCGATTACATCTTCGACCGCATCCGCGTGGTGTGCTGCGCCGCGGCCCTCATGGGCGGCCAGTTCTACCGCACGGACAACCCCGTCTACATGTGGCTCGCCCTCGCGGTGATCTTCCTCGACGCGCTGCGGTACCTCGACGCGCTGCAGATCTTCAAGGTGCGGCACGGCATGCGCAAGAAGATCCAGAAGCGCCTGCAGGAGCTCGACTCCGCCAAGCCGCACGCCTTCATGGAGGACCTGCTGCGCGAGCGCTCGGAGGACGAGACGCAGGCCGAGGCGGAGGCCAGGAACGAGGCCGAGGCCGAGACGGAGGCGGACGCGTCCGTGCGGACCGTCCCCGCGCAGTGGACCGGTCCTGACGCCGCCCGGCCGGCCGCCACGGTCGCGGCGGACGCCGCCACCCCGGCCGACCAGGCTTCGGACGCCGCGCCCGGACGGGTCATCGACCTTCAGGTGACGTTCAAGGACCGTTTCGGCCCCTACGCGGCCTTCCGCGACTTCCTGATCCGGCACCGGGTCCGGCCGCACCTGATCAGCGGCATCGAGTTCCAGATGGCGGTCTTCATCATCGCGCCGCTGACCGGTGCCATCATCGGGACCACGATCGCCGCGGCCGCGCTGCTGCTGATCTTCGAGTTCGCCATCATCTACAAGCTGCTGCTCTCCACGCGCGACTTCGAGCGCGTGATGGCCGACCTCGACGAGGAGGCCCGCTCGTACCACGAGAGCGACAGCGCGACGCCTCTGCAGACGTCCATGAGCTGAACCGCTCGCCGGCCGGTCCCCGGCCGGCAGTGCACGGACAAGGGCCGGCCCCCTCGGTGAGGGGGCCGGCCCTTGTCCTTCGCGGTCGCGGCTCAGGAGTCGAACGGGTCGAAACCCTCGAACTCCTTCTGGACGTCGTCCCGTTCGGCGTCCCGGTCCTTGCGGCGCTGCGCGGCCGGCCGGGGCTCGTCGAAGCGGTGGTCCTCGCCGCGGCGTCCGAGCATCTCCGCGCCGGCCGCGACGGACGGCTCCCAGTCGAAGACCACGGCGTCGTCCTCGGCGCCGATGACGACCTCGTCGCCCTCACGGGCGCCGGCCTTGACCAGCTGCTCCTCGACACCGAGGCGGGCGAGCCGGTCGGCGAGGTAGCCGACGGCCTCGTCGTTGGCGAAGTCGGTCTGGCGCACCCAGCGTTCGGGCTTCTCACCGCGGACGCGGTAGAAGCCGTCCTCGGCGGTGACGGTGAAGCCGGCGTCGTCCACGGCCTTGGGCCGGATGACGATACGGGTGGCCTCCTGGACCGGCTGGGCGGCGCGCGCCTCGGCAACGATGCCGGCGAGGGCGTAGGACAGCTCGTTGAGGCCCTTGTGGGCCACCGCCGACACCTCGAAGACCCGGTAGCCGCGCGCCTCGAGGTCGGGGCGGACCATGTCGGCGAGGTCCTGGCCGTCGGGGATGTCGACCTTGTTGAGGACGACGATCCGCGGACGGTCCTCGAGACCGCCGTACGCCCGCAGTTCCGCCTCGATCACGTCGAGGTCGCTCAGCGGGTCGCGCTCGGACTCCAGGGTGGCGGTGTCCAGGACGTGCACCAGGACGCTGCAGCGCTCGACGTGCCGCAGGAACTCCAGGCCCAGGCCGCGTCCCTCGCTGGCGCCCGGGATGAGCCCGGGGACGTCGGCGACGGTGAAGACGGTCGAACCGGCCGTGACCACGCCCAGGTTGGGGACGAGCGTGGTGAAGGGGTAGTCCGCGATCTTCGGCTTGGCCGCCGAGAGCACGGAGATGAGCGAGGACTTGCCCGCGCTCGGGTAACCGACCAGCGCCACGTCGGCGACCGTCTTCAGCTCCAGGACGAGGTCCCGGCTCTGCCCGGGCTCACCCAGCAGCGCGAACCCCGGCGCCTTGCGGCGCGCCGAGGCCAGCGCCGCGTTGCCGAGGCCGCCGCGGCCGCCCTGGCCGGCGATGAAGGTGGTCCCGTGGCCGACGAGGTCCGCGAGCACGTTGCCGTGCCCGTCCATGACGACGGTGCCGTCCGGGACGGGCAGGACCAGGTCCGTGCCCTCCTTGCCGGAACGGTTGCCGCCCTCGCCGGGCTTGCCGTTGGTGGCCTTGCGGTGCGGGTGGTGGTGGTACTCGATGAGCGTGGTGACCGACTGGTCGACGACCAGCGTCACATCGCCGCCACGGCCGCCGTTGCCGCCGTCCGGGCCGCCCAGCGGCTTGAACTTCTCCCGGTGCACGGAGGCGCAGCCATGGCCCCCGTTACCCGCGGCGACGTGCAGCTCGACGCGGTCCACGAAGGTGGTCATGCGGATGTTCCTCCAGATGCGTACGGGAATGTCTGTGGGTTAACGCGCCGAGGGCGGACCTGCTTCCCGGTCCGGGAAACAGGGTCCGCCCTCGGTGAAGTCGTATCGCGGCCGATCAGGCGACCGGGACGATGTTCACGACCTTGCGACCACGGCTGGTGCCGAACTCGACCGCACCGGCGGCGAGGGCGAACAGCGTGTCGTCCTTGCCACGGCCGACGCCCGAGCCGGGGTGGAAGTGGGTGCCGCGCTGGCGGACGATGATCTCACCGGCGTTCACGACCTGGCCGCCGAAGCGCTTGACGCCGAGCCGCTGGGCGTTGGAGTCGCGACCGTTCCGGGTGGACGATGCGCCCTTCTTGTGTGCCATCTCTCCTCAGTCCCTTACTTCGCAGCGGCGGGGATGCCGGTGATCTTCAGGGCCGTGTACTGCTGACGGTGACCCTGACGACGGCGGTAGCCGGTCTTGTTCTTGTACCGCAGGATGTCGATCTTCTGGCCCTTGTGGTGGTCCACGATCTCGGCCTGGACCTTGATCCCGGCCAGCACCCACGGGTCGCTGGTGACGGCGTCGCCGTCGACGACGAGGAGCGTCGAGAGCTCGACCGCGTCGCCAACCTTGCCAGTGGAAATCTTGTCAACCTCGACGATGTCGCCGACGGCCACCTTGTGCTGGCGGCCACCGCTGCGCACGATTGCGTACACGCGGAACTCACTCTCTCGCTCGGATCGTCACTCCTGACGCCAGCCGTCCCTGCGGTGCTGGGGGGCCTCTGCCGGCCGTGGCCGGTAGGAAGATGCTCAGGAATGGGCGTCAAAACGCCGAAGGTCAAGGTTACGGGGCGTCCCCGATGGGGTCAAACCGGGGCCTGCCCGACCCCGCACGCGCCGCGGGCCGTCCCCCGGTGGGGAACGGCCCGCGGACGGTGACGCGGGGTCAGGACGCCTCGGTGGGCGCCTCGGCCGTGGCCTTGGCGGCGGCCTTCTTCGCCGTCGTCTTCTTGGCCACCGTCTTCTTGGTGGCGGTCTTCTTGGCGACCGTCTTCTTCGCGGCGGCCTTCTTCGCCGGTGCCTTCTTCGCGGCCGTCTTGCGCGCGGCCCGCTTCTTCGGCTCCGCCTGCCCGGCCTCGGCGGCCTCCGTCCCGGCCTCGGCCGCCGGGGTCTCCTCCGGCTGCGCCTCGGTGCCGGGGACGACCACGACCGCGGCCTCCTCGCCGGCGGACGGCGCGCCCGCGGGGGCGGACACCCTGCGCGTGGCGCGACGGCGCACCGGCGCGGCCGGCGCCTGGACCTCCGCCACCGGCTCCGGCTCGGGGGCCGGGGCCGGAACGGCCGGCTCCGCCGCGGGGACGACCACGGTGGCGGCCTCACCGGCGGGGGCGCTCGGCGCGGTGGCCTTGCGGGTCGCCCGGCGCCGGCCGCGGACCGGTGAGGCGGGCTCCTGCGCCGTCTCGGCGGTGCCCACGACGGCGGGCGCCTCGGGGGCGGTGGCCGTCGCGGCCTCCGCCGCCTGGGGCTCGGTGACCGGGGCGGCCGACGGGACGACGGTGACGATCTCGGCCGTGGCGTCCGGCGAGCTCACGGGGGCGGTGACCCGCCGCGAGGCGCGCCGCCGGGAACGCCGGCCCGCCGCCGCCTCGGCCTCGGCCGGGCTGCCGTACCAGTCCTCGTCCCCGCCGACGGCGGGCACCAGCTCGGCCTCGGTGACCGCGACCGGCTCCAGCTCGGGAGCCTCCTCCGCGGCCTCCTCGGCCTCGGTGAGGGCGGCGGTCTCCGCGACCGCCGGCTCCTCCGCCGCGCCGCCACGACGGCGCTTGCGCTTGCCGCCGCCACCGGCCGCCGTGGCCTGGTCCATGTGGACGATGACGCCGCGGCCGTTGCAGTGCACGCAGGTCTCGGAGAAGGACTCCAGCAGGCCCTGGCCGACCCGCTTGCGGGTCATCTGGACCAGGCCCAGCGAGGTGACCTCGGCCACCTGGTGCTTGGTGCGGTCCCGGCCCAGGCACTCCAGCAGCCGGCGCATGACGAGGTCGCGGTTGGACTCCAGCACCATGTCGATGAAGTCGATCACGATGATGCCGCCCAGGTCGCGCAGCCGCAGCTGGCGCACGATCTCCTCGGCCGCCTCCAGGTTGTTCCTGGTGACCGTCTCCTCCAGGTTGCCGCCCTGGCCGGTGAACTTGCCGGTGTTGACGTCGATGACGACCATCGCCTCGGTCCGGTCGATCACCAGCGAGCCGCCGCTCGGCAGCCAGACCTTGCGGTCCAGCGCCTTCAGCAGCTGCTCGTCGATCCGGTACGTGGCGAAGACGTCGACCTCGGAGGTCCAGCGGCCCAGCCGCTCGGCCAGGTCCGGCGCGACGTGCGAGACGTAGCCGTGGATGGTCTCCCAGGCGGTGTCACCGCTGACGATGACCTTGCCGAAGTCCTCGTTGAAGATGTCGCGGACGACCCGGACGGTCATGTCCGGCTCGCCGTAGAGCAGCGACGGGGCGTTGCCGCTCTTGGCCTTCTTCTGGATGTCCTCCCACTGCGACTGCAGCCGCTCGACGTCACGGCGCAGCTCGTCCTCGCTCGCACCCTCGGCGGCGGTGCGCACGATGACGCCCGCGTCCTCGGGAACGATCTTCTTGAGGATCTGCTTCAGCCGGGCGCGCTCGGTGTCGGGCAGCTTGCGGCTGATGCCGGTCATCGAGCCCTCGGGCACGTAGACCAGGTAGCGGCCGGGCAGCGAGACCTGGCTGGTCAGGCGGGCGCCCTTGTGGCCGATCGGGTCCTTCGTGACCTGGACCAGCACCGACTGGCCGGACTTGAGGGCCGCCTCGATGCGCCGCGGGCCGTTGCCCATGCCCAGCGCCTCGAAGTTGACCTCACCGGCGTACAGCACCGCGTTGCGGCCCTTGCCGATGTCGACGAACGCGGCCTCCATGGACGGCAGCACGTTCTGGACCTTGCCCAGGTAGACGTTGCCGACGTACGAGGTGGCCTGCTCCTTGTTGACGTAGTGCTCGACGAGGACGCCGTCCTCCAGCACGCCGATCTGCGTCCGGTCGCCGTTCTCACGGACGACCATGACGCGCTCGACCGCCTCACGGCGGGCCAGGAACTCGGCCTCGGTGATGATCGGCACACGCCGGCGGCCCTGCTCGCGGCCCTCGCGGCGCCGCTGCTTCTTGGCCTCCAGACGGGTGGAGCCCTTGATGGACTGCACCTCGTCGACCGGCTCCGCCGGCTTGCGCGGCTCACGGATCTTGACGACCGTGCGCTCCGGAGCGTCCTCGCCCAGGCTCTCCTCGGCCGTCCCCTCGCCACCACGGCGACGGCGACGGCGACGGCGGCGGCTGGTGCTGCTGCTCTCGGCCGACTCCTCGTCCTCCTCGGACTCGTCCCCGGCGTCCTCGCCCTCCTCGTCCTCGCCGACCGCGCCCTCCTCGCCGTCGAGGGCCTCGCCGCGACGACGGCGGCGGCCACCGCGGCGGCGACGGCGGGACGGCCGCTCGCCGCCCTCACCCTCGTGCTCGTCGGCCTCGTGCTCGTCGGCCTCGTGCTCGTCGGCCTCGTCCTCCGCCTCGTCCTCCTGCGCGGGGGCGGGCTCCTCGGGGGCGTGCTCGGTCACGACCGCCTCCGCGGCCTCCACGGGCTCCCCGCGCCGGCGGCGGCGACGACGGCGCCCACCGGTCTCGGCGGCGTACTCGTCCGCCTCGGGCTCCTCCTGCTCCTCGCGCTCCTCGCGCTCGGCGGGCTGCTCCGCCTGCACCACACCGGGGGCCTGGAACACCGGAGCCTGGAACACGGCCATGGGCGGCCGTACGACCCGGCGGCGGCCCCGCGCGGGGGCGGGCTCCGCCTCGGGCTCGACCTCAGGGGCGGCCTCGGCCTCGGGGACCGCGGCGGGCTCGGCGCCCTGCGCCTCCTGGACCTCGATGACGATCGTGTCCGCGGGGACGCCGAACGCCTCCGCGACGGCCGCGACCGCGGCGACGCGGGCCTCCTCGACGGTGTCGCCGTAGCCGCGGATCTCGTAGGCGTCCTCGACCTCGACGGCCCAGCCGGAACCGTCCGGGACGGCCTTGGCGGTGTAGGTGCGCTGCTCAGGGGCGGCGCCCTCGGCGGCCTCGTCCCCGGCCTGGGCCGCTGCCTCGTCACGCGGCGCGAGAGCGCCCGGCTTCAGACGGCGGGAGCCGTCGTCGGCGGCGAGGAAGGAGGCGGCCGGAGCGGTACGCCGCCGCGAACGGGTCGTCCTGGACTTCTCGGCCTGGGGCTTCTCGGCCCTGCCCCGCTTCGGCTTCTCCGCGGGCTCCTCCTGCAGGGCCTTCGCGGGCGCGTCGGCGGCGGCCACGTCCTCGGCCGGCTCGGGGCTGGTCACCTTGCGCGTGGCACGGCGCCGGCCACGGGCCGGAGCCACAGGCTGCTCGGCCTGCTCCGCCCCGGGGGCGGCCTCGGCGTGCAGCGGCAGGTCGGCCTGGAGCTCCTTGGCCTGCGTGTCGGCGGCGGCCGTGGGGCCGGCCGTCTCCTCGCCGCCCGCGACCGGCTCGGGGCTGGTCACCTTGCGCGTGGCACGGCGCCGGGTACGCGCCGGAGCCGCAGGCTGCTCGGCCTGCTCGGCCCCGGAGGTCTCGGTGGCAGGGGCCTCCACGGCAGGGGTCACCGCGGCGGGGGCCTCAGGGGCGGCCGCAGGAGCGGTGGCCTTCCGCGTCGCGCGGCGACGGGCCGGGGCGGGGGCGGCCTCGGCCGCCTCCTCCGCGGACCCGGCCGGCTGCGGCTCCGGGGCGGAGGACTTGCGGGTCGCCCGGCGCCGGGTGCGCACGGGGGCGGGTTCGGCCTCGGAATCGGCGGATGGGGCCTCGGCCGGTATGGCCGGCGGCTCGGCGGCCCCCGCGGGGGCGCCGGACGTCAGGTCCTGACCGGCCTCACCGGCCGCGGGCGGTCCCGCGGGGCGGCTGGCCGCGCGGCGACGGCGGCGCGGAGCGACCGTCGCCTCCGTGTCGGTGCCGCCGGAGGCGGCTTCGGTGGCGCCGTTCTCGGGCGCTTCGTTCGGCTCGTTGGTCTCGAGCATGCGGGCATTTCTCCCGTCGCGTTCCCGGGCGCCGCGTCCTGGTCCGGTACGCGGCGGCCCGCGTCTCAGCGGGGCCGCCGCCCGGGGGCGCGGGCGCCACACGGGAACTGTCGTGTAGCTCGTCGGCACCGCACTGACGGACCGACGAAAGTCTCGTCTGATGTGTGCTGCCGGACCCGGGTTTCCCCGGATGCGTCGGCCGCACGACGACGACGGTCCTAGGCGGATCCCTCCGGCGCCGCCGCGACATCGCGGTCAGGCGCGAGCGGATCGTTCACCGTGCCGGTCTCCTCATCGAGCGGCCCCTGCGCCAGCCTGGTCACCGCAGCGGGGACCGGCGGCGCGAGGTCGGCCACCGCGCGGAGGCCGGACAGGACGTCGTCGGGTCGTACAGCAGGTGTCACATGCCGAACAACCAGCCGCAGTATCGCACAAGCTCCTGGTGTCGGCCTATCGGCATCCCGTTCGAGAATGCCGTCCTGGGCCCCGGCCACCTGCGGATCGACCGCTTCGAGCCGGGTCACGGCCTCGCGCGCGTCGAAAGTCCGCACGCCGTTCTTCGTCATCCGCTGGACCTCGACGGTCCCGGCGGCGAGGAATGCGGCCACGGCCCGCTCGGCCTCGGCGTGCTCCACACCGTCCAGCCGCAGCTGCCACACGGACGCCTCCAGCCGCTCGGCGAGCCCCGACGTGCGGGCCTCGACGGCCTCGACCACGTCGAGGCCGGCCGGCAGTGACTCGTCCAGCAGCAGGCGCAGCTTCTCCGGCTCACGTGCCTCCGCGAGCGCGATCTCCAGGTACTCGGCCTCGCTTCCGACGCCGGTGGGTGCGGCGTTGGCGTACGACACCTTGGGGTGCGGGGTGAAACCCGCCGAGTAGGCCATGGGCACCCCGGCGCGGCGCAGAGCCCGCTCGAATGCGCGCTGGAAGTCGCGGTGGCTGGTGAACCGGAGGCGGCCGCGCTTGGTGTAGCGCAGTCGAATGCGCTGCACCGCGGGTGCGGGCGGCGGGCCTTCGGGCTGTCGCTTGCCCAGTGTCGTTCAGTCCTTCGTACGTCTGGTCACCCCGGACGGGGTTGCTTGTGCCTTCCAGATTACTGGGGGTTCCGGCCTTCCGGTTCCGGACGGCTCGCCGGGGCCGTCCGGACCGGGCCCGTCCACGCGGTCCTGGACGCGCCGAGGGGCGCGCCGGGTGACCGTCCGCACCCCGCGCGCCCCTCGGGCCGCTTCCGCTCAGCGCTCCATGAACGCGAAGAGCTCCTCCCAGCGGTCGGTGATCCGCTCCGGCGAGTACCGCTGGACGTTGACCCGTGCCCGCTCGCCCATGGTGTCTCGCAGGTCCTGGTCAAGGATCATCCGCACGAGCTGACGCGCCAGCTCGGAGACGTTGCCCGGCGCGGCGAGCAGGCCGTCGACCTCGTCCTGCACGATCTCGTGGACGCCGGGGGCGCAGTCGAAGGCCACGCACGGCAGCCCGCAGGCCATCGCCTCCATCAGCGCCAGCGGGAAACCCTCGCCGCGGGAGGACTGGACGAACAGCGAGGCGCCGTGGAGCGCCCCGACGACGTCGTCGGTCTGCCCCATCCACTCGACGCTGTCGTCCAGACCCAGTGCGGTGCACTGCGCGCGCAGCTCGGCCTCCAGCTCGCCGGTGCCGTACAGCCGCAGCCTCCAGCCGGGCACCTGCGGAGCCGCTTCCGCCCAGGCGTCGAGCAGCATGTCGATGCCCTTCTGGTCGTCGAGCCGCCCGACGCTGGCGACGACCTTCTCGGTCCGCGGGGAGGACGACCCGGGCATCATCGGCAACGGGTTGGGCATGAACCCGACGTTGTTCAGGCCCCGCCGGATCCAGCGGTCGGCGTCCTCCTGCGTCAGCAGCAGCAGGCGGTCGGCCTCGGCGTAGTACTCCTCCACACGCCGGAACCGGGAGGACATGCGGGAGTACTCGTACGACTCGTGGCTCATGCCGATCACCGTGTGCCCGGCGGTGTCCGCGAGCCGGACCCATTCCATGGCCCACACCTGGGTGACGATGATCACCGCACCGGGACGGGCGGCGCGGAACAGCTCGGACAGCCGGTCCACGGCCTTGCGGACCTCGGCCTTCCGCCGGGCGTCCCGCCACAGGCCCACGACGTCGAGCACTCCGAGGGGCCGTCCCTTGCGGCGCTTCGGCCTCGGCCGGACGGCGTGCAGGGTCTCCGTCCCGAAGCCCGGGTCCTGACCGAGGTCCATCGGGTTGCGCGCCGGCGCGATGCCGATGACGCGCACCTGGTGGTCACGGCCTGCCAGCAACCGCGCCATCTGGGTCTGCCAGCGGGCCACGCCGCCGAGTTCGTCGACCTCGTTGGCAACGAAGAATATGTCCCGGCCCGTCATCGGGGCTCCCCTTTCGCACCGAAGAAGCGGTCGACGATCCGAGCCGCGGCGTCGCCCTGGTCGTACTCCCCGTAGGCCTCCACGAACTCCTTGAGCCGTGCCGAGTACGCCGACGCGGTGCCGTCCAGGTCGGCGAGGGCCGCGAACAGCCCATCGGCGTCCCGCACCACCGGGCCGGGCGCCTGCTCGAGGAGGTCGAAGTAGGTGCCGCGCGCGTCCTTGGCGTACTCCTCCCAGTCGTAGGCGAAGAACACCATCGGCCGTTGCAGCAGCGCGTAGTCGAACATCACCGACGAGTAGTCGGTGACCAGCGCGTCGGCCAGCAGGTAGAGCGGCGTGATGTCGTGCTCGTCGGAGACGTTGACAACCCGGTTCCCGACGGACGGCGGGAGGGTCACCTGGTTCAGGTAGTGGGTGCGCACCAGTAGGGTGCAGCGGTCGCCGAGTTCGTCGACGAAACGCTGCAGGTCGAAGGCGAACTCGAAGGGCGCGACCTTGCCGTTCTCCTGCGCCCGGAAGGTCGGCGCGTAGAGGACCACCGGCAGGTCCTTGCGGATGCCGAGCCGTTCGGCGAGCGCCTGCACCGCCGGGTCGGGGGTGGTGGCGTTGCGGCCGCGGACGAGGGCGTCGTTGCGCGGGTAGCCCGTGCGCAGCCACTTCTCCTCCGGCACCCGGTAGGCCCTGGCCAGGGTGCGCGCGTCGTGTTCGCTGCGCAGGACGAAGTGGTCGAAGCGGTCCAGCGAGCGCTGGTAGGCCTCGCGCTCGGCCTCGGGCTTCATGCGGTACACGGCCTCGTCGAAGCCCATGCGCTTGAGCGCGGAGCCGTGCCAGGTCTGGATGTAGGTGGTACCGCGGCGCTTGCCGAGCTTCAGGGGCATGCCCTGGTTGTCGATCCAGTACTCCGCCTGGGCCAGGGCCCGCAGGTGCCGGTACGACCAGCGGCGCACCAGCCGGGCGTCCGCCGGGAAGTCCTCCGGCCGGTCCGCGTAGGACCACACCGGCCGGAACTTCACGTTGCGCCGCCGCAGTTCCTCGTAGATCGCACGGGGGCTGTCGCTGTACTGCTTGCCGAGTTGGCTCTCGAAGACCACCGTGCCCTTGCGCACCGGGAGGACGCGCAGCATCCGGTGGTACATGCGCACCTTGACCGGGCCGGAGTTCAGGCTCTTGCGCAGGCCGGCGACCATGCGGTAGCCCGCCTTGGCGGGCCTGCCCACGAACCCGTCGAGGTTGCGGTGCATGAGCGCCATGGCCCGCTGGGCCGCCTTGCCCTGCTGGGAGAGCACGAAGGCGAGGTGGTGCTTGGTCGACACCTCCGGTTCGAGGTGGTCGGCGACGAGCCGGGTCAGCCGGGGCCGGATGCGTATCGTGCCCTGCTCCGGGAGCTCGGTGTCCCCCACCGTGATCCGGCTGAGGGTGCTCACGCCGTCCACGGTCAGCTTCAGGCGCACGTTCCACACCGGGTCCACCACGCCGACCGGGCGCAGCTTGCGGCTCAGCGGGGCCTCGGCCTCCCACGCGATGACGTCGCCCTCGTGACGGACGGCGCCGACGGGGAAGCGCAGGGGCCGCGCGCCGCTGTTGCGCGGCAGGAACTCCAGGGTCGCCTTGAGCTTGCTGTCCGGGGTGATCCGGCCGAGCGGGTTGACCACCGTTCCGGACATCGCGACCGTGCCCGACTGCTCGGTGTACGACGTGAGCCGGTTGCGGAGCTTCATCTTCGCCAGCGGGCGCCCGTGGTAACCGAGGTCGGTGACGTCGAGGATCCGGCGGCCCCGCGGGTCGTCGAGGTGCTCGGCGCACCAGTAGATCCTGCCGTCCCGCTCGACCAGCGGTGCGGACAGCTTCTGACGGTTGATCAGCGTGTCGATCGCGGGCATGAGGTTGGCCCAGTCGCCCTGCACCAGGAGGTAGGAGCAGATCCGCTGGATCGAGTTGGTCTCCGCGTACGCCTCGTCGGGGAAGCCCCGCAGGTAGTCGCGGGCTATCTCGGTGAACTGGTTCCGGTACTCCTCGCCCAGGAACGGCAGTTCGCGGAGGTAGAGCACCATGTCGTGCTTGAGGAACTTGCGGTCCTTGTGCTGCTTGAGCTCGTCGAGCCCGTGCGCCGCGAGGACGGCGTCGATGCGCCGGTGGATCTCGACCCGGTCGGAGAAGTTCCTGATCTCGTCGCGCCGGTTGCTGATCGACTTGACCTCCGACTTCTGGACGACGTTCCAGAAGTAGACCCGGTTGGGTATGAGGGTGATCCGCTTCGCGGTGATGTAGGCCTGGGCCGAGAAGAGCAGGTCCTCGTAGTGGATGCCCCGGGGGAACCGCAGGTCGTTCTCGAGCAGGAAGTCGCGCCGGTAGCACTTGTTGGTCGACAGCGTGTCGTAGAGGAGTTCCGGCACCTCCTCGATGGACTCGACGGTGCGGGTCGACCGGTACAGCGCGGGGTACCAGTCGGTCTCCTTGCCGTCCCGGCTGTCGACGTACACCCGCACGCAGACCCCGGAGACCAGGTCGGAGCCGGTGCGCTCGGCGGCCTCGAACATGTTCCGGCAGGCGTCGGACTCGAGGGTGTCGTCGCTGTCGAGGAACATCACGTACCTGCCCCGCGCCACGGCGATGCCCTGGTTGCGCGGCTCACCGCAGCCGCCGCTGTTCTCCGGCAGCCGGAGGGCGCGCACGCGGCCGGGATGGGCGGCCTCGAGGGACCGTGCGACCTCGAACGACCCGTCCGTCGAGCAGTCGTCGGCGATGATCACCTCGACCGTGCGGAGGCTCTGGTCGAGCACCGACCGGACCGCCACGGGCAACCGCTCCGCGTCGTTGTAGACGATGACGACAACGCTTACGTCCGGCGCGGTCTCCGCCGCTTCGGAGGACAAACTTGGCACGGCCACCTCTAGTCGGGGTACAGGGTCACCACGGGAAGAACCGCGCACGCGTCCACCGGGCGCGGCAAAACAGACGGATTTGCGGTCGTCCGGAGCCACGCTCGGCTACACGATGACCGCGAGGTGCACGGGAACCGTCTCTCCCATGAATGCAGGCTACAAAAAGGGTATCCCATGGCCAGAGCCCACCGGCGGGCATGAGGTGGGCGTCACGCCGCGCCCGGACCCCACCGGAACGAAGAACTCCGAGGCCCCGCCGCCGGCCCCGGGCAGGGGACGGCGGCGGGGCCTGGGGCAAACGTGATCAGGAATTGACCACCGTGAGGGGAAGCAGCTTCTTCCCCGTCGGGCCGATCTGGATGTGGGTGTCCATCTGGGGACACACCCCGCAATCGAAGCACGGCGTCCAGCGGCAGTCGTCGACCTCGGTCTCGTCGAGGGCGTCCTGCCAGTCCTCCCAGAGCCAGTCCTTGTCCAGGCCGGAGTCCAGGTGGTCCCAGGGCAGGACCTCCTCGTAGGTGCGCTCCCGGGTGGTGTACCAGTCGAGGTCGACGCCCTGCTCCGGGAGCGCCTTCTCGCACATGCGGGCCCAGCGGTCGTAGGAGAAGTGCTCGCGCCAGCCGTCGAAGCGGCCGCCGTCCTCGTAGACGGCGCGGATGACGGCGCCGACGCGGCGGTCGCCGCGGGAGAGCAGGCCCTCGATGATGCCGGGCTTGCCGTCGTGGTAGCGGAAGCCGATGTTGCGGCCGTACTTGCGGTCGCCGCGGATGGCGTCGCGCAGCTTCTCCAGGCGGGCGTCGGTCTCCTCGACGCCGAGCTGCGGGGCCCACTGGAACGGGGTGTGCGGCTTGGGCACGAACCCGCCGATCGACACGGTGCAGCGGATGTCGTTCTGGCCGGTGACCTCGCGGCCCTTCTGGATGACGTTCTTCGCCATGTCGGCGATCTGCAGGACGTCCTCGTCGGTCTCGGTGGGCAGCCCGCACATGAAGTACAGCTTCACCTGGCGCCAGCCGTTGCCGTAGGCGGTGGCGACGGTGCGGATCAGGTCCTCCTCCGAGACCATCTTGTTGATGACCTTGCGGATGCGCTCGGAGCCGCCCTCGGGGGCGAAGGTGAGACCGGACCGGCGGCCGTTGCGGGTCAGCTCGTTGGCCAGGTCGATGTTGAAGGCGTCGACGCGGGTGGAGGGGAGGGACAGGCCGATCTTGTCCTCCTCGTACCGGTCGGCGAGGCCCTTGGCCACCTCGGCGATCTCGGTGTGGTCGGCGGAGGAGAGCGACAGCAGGCCGACCTCCTCGAATCCGGTGGCCTTCAGGCCCTTGTCGACCATCTCGCCGATGCCGGTGATGCTGCGCTCCCGCACCGGGCGGGTGATCATGCCGGCCTGGCAGAAGCGGCAGCCGCGGGTGCAGCCGCGGAAGATCTCCACGGACATGCGCTCGTGGACCGTCTCCGCGAGCGGGACCAGCGGCTGCTTGGGGTACGGCCACTCGTCGAGGTCCATGACGGTGTGCTTGGACACCCGCCACGGCACGCCGGAGCGGTTGGGGACGACGCGGGCGATCCGGCCGTCGGCCAGGTACTCCACGTCGTAGAACTTCGGCACGTACACCCCGCCGGTGCGGGCCAGCCGGAACAGCAGCTCGTCGCGGCCGCCGGGGCGCCCCTCGGCCTTCCAGGCGCGGATCACGTCGGTGATCTCCAGGACGGCCTGCTCGCCGTCGCCGATCACGGCGGCGTCCAGGAAGTCCGCGATGGGCTCCGGGTTGAAGGCCGCGTGGCCGCCGGCGAGCACGATCGGGTCGTCCTCGGTCCGGTCCCGGGCCTCCAGCGGGATGCCCGCGAGGTCCAGGGCCGTGAGCATGTTGGTGTAACCGAGCTCCGTGGAGAAGCTGAGGCCGAAGACGTCGAAGGCCCTGACCGGGCGGTGGGCGTCCACGGTGAACTGCGGCACGCCGTGTTCGCGCATCAGCGCCTCGAGGTCCGGCCACACGCTGTAGGTGCGCTCGGCGAGGACCCCCTCGCGCTCGTTCAGCACCTCGTAGAGGATCATGACGCCCTGGTTGGGCAGCCCGACCTCGTAGGCGTCCGGGTACATCAGGGACCAACGGACGTCGCACTCGTCCCAGGGCTTGACGGTGGAGTTCAGTTCCCCGCCGACGTACTGGATCGGCTTCTGCACATGCGGCAGCAGGGCCTCGAGCTGGGGGAAGACCGACTCGACAGGCATCAGAGGTGTCTTTCGTGAGCTGGCAAGGGTGACCATTCAGCGTAACGCGTCACAGAGGGCTTCCAGGCCGCGTCCGCGCGGCGCCCGGCCCGGGCGCTCCGGGACGCGGCGGCGCGGTGGTGGCCGTCCCGGGCCCGGCTCAGCCGGCCAGCGTGCCGCGGTCGGCCCGGGGCCACTCCTGCGGGAGCTGCCGCTCGGCGGCGGCGGCGCGGTCGCGTTCGAGCTGGTAGAGCACGCCGTAGGCGAAGGTGTCCTCGCCGGCCTCGCGGGCGTCCGAGGTGAGGCGGAGGACGGCGTCGCGGCAGATGACGCTGTCCTGGTGCTCGCCGAGGAGCTGCTGGACGGCCTTCATGCGCTTGGTGTGCTTCTTGGCGGGCTTGCGCAGCGCCGGGACGGCCTGGGCCGCCTCACTGCTGTAGCGGGCCCGCTTGGCGGCCTTGCGGGCGTCGTGGAGGACGAGGTCGCGCTCGTGGCCTGGTTCCATCTCCAGGGCCGACTCGACACGGGTGCGCAGCCGTCGGTGGTCGCGGCGCACGGCCTTGGGGACGGCGTCGGTCGCCGGGGCCGCGGCCGCGTCGAGCAGGGGCGGGTCGGCGAGCAGTGACTCCAGGGTGTCCAGGAGCCGGAAGTAGCGCCTGCCGCCGAGTTCGCGCAGGAGTTCCTTGCGGGCGCCCTCGTGGACGGGGGCGTCGCCGCCGATGCGCGCGGTGAGGACCTCCGTCACGAGTTCCTCCGGCAGTTCGGCCTCGCGGTCGCGGAGGCGCTCGGCGAGGACCTCGCGGTCGCGTTCCAGGCCCAGCACCCCGGCGAGCCACTTCAGCTCGTCGCCGACGGGGTCGGTCGCCTCGCGGTCGAGTTCGCGGCGGAAGGACTTGAAGGCGCTGCGCAGCCGCCGGGTGGAGACCCGCATCTGGTGGACGGAGTCCGGTTCGTCGCGGCGGACCTCCGGGTCCCAGCCGGTGATCGCGGCGACCTGCTGGTGCACGTAGGCCAGGGCGACGTCCCCGGCGGTGTCGGTGGAGGGCGGCGGCTGCGGCGGCCCGGGTGCGTCGGCCAGGCGCTTTCCGAGGGCGCGGGCGAGCTTCGAGGGGGACTTCGAGCGCCGCAGGCCCGCCGCACGGAGCCGCTTCTCGACGGCGTCGAGGAGGGCGGTGTCGCCGTCGATGAGTTCGGTCTCGACCTCGGTCCAGGCGGTCTCCGAACCGTCGCCGTGGTCGAGGAGGGTGGCCCGGACGTGGTCGTGGGCGATCTCCACCAGGGGTGCGCCCCCGGCGTCGACGAGGTGCACCCGCTTGCGGGTGTTGCGCAGCCGGACGACCGGGACGAGCTCGCGGTCGCGGACGATCGCGGCGACCTCGGCGAGCAGCGACTTGGGGACCCTGGGGCCGCCCTTGCGGCCCTGCTTGCCGAGCGGCGCGTGCACCTCGGTGCGGGTGTCGGCCTGTGAGCTCGGCAGTTTCAGGTGCCAGCCGGCGTCGTCGCCGCCGGTGCGGCGCCGCAGCGTGATCTTGTGGGTGGCCAGCCGCAGGTCGGAGGTGTCGACGTAGACGGCGTCCAGCTCGGCCGGTTCCAGGACGCGCACCGCCGCGACCCCGGGCAGACCTTCGAGATCGGGATCACTGGTCTGCTCGGCGGCCTCGTACTTGCGCTCGGTCTCCGCGACACGCTTCCCCATGTCAGGAACCTAATCGCGGGTTCGCCCGGCCGCAATGGTGCGTTCACCCGGTGGAAGGGGTCAGGCCGACATGGGCCGCTTCATGTGGATGGCCTGCAGCAGCCCGATGGCGATCCAGACCGCAAACATCGACGATCCGCCGTACGAGACGAACGGCAGCGGCAGACCCGCCACGGGCATGATGCCGAGGGTCATGCCGATGTTCTCGAAGGACTGGAAGGCGAACCAGGCGACGATGCCGGCCGCGATGATCGTGCCGTACAGGTCGGTGGCGTTCCGGGCGACGCGGCAGCCGCGCCACATGATCACGCCCAGCAGCACGATGATCAGGGCCGCCCCGACGAAGCCGAGCTCCTCCCCCGCCACGGTGAAGACGAAGTCGGTCTGCTGCTCGGGCACGAACTGCCCGGTGGTCTGGCTGCCGTCGAACAGGCCCTTGCCGAGCAGCCCGCCGGAGCCGATGGCGATGCGCGCCTGGTTGGTGTTGTAGCCGACGCCCGCGGGGTCGAGGGCGGGGTTGGCGAAGGCGGCGAAGCGGTCGATCTGGTACTGGTCCAGGACGCCGAGCTGCCAGACCGCGATGGCGCCGCCGGCGCCCGCCGCGATCAGGCCGAGGACCCAGCGGTTGGAGGCGCCGGAGGCCAGCAGCACGCCGAGCACGATGACCGCCATCACCATGACCGAGCCGAGGTCGGGCATCAGCATGACGATCGCCATCGGCAGTATGGCGAAGCCGAGCGACTGGGCGACCGTGCGGTGGTCGGGGAAGAGCCGGTCGCCCGCGTCGACGCGGGCGGACAGCATCATCGCCATGCCCAGGATGATGGTGATCTTGGTGAACTCGGACGGCTGCAGGGAGAAGCCGCCGCCCAGCACGATCCAGGCGTGCGCGCCGTTGACCGTGGACCCCAGCGGGGTGAGGACCGCGGTCACCAGCAGCACCGAGATGGCGTAGAGCACCGGCACCGCGCCCCGCAGCCGCCGGTGGCCCAGCGCCACCGTGCCGGCGGCGAGGGCGAAGCCGATGGCGGTGTTGAGGATGTGCCGCAGCAGGAAGTAGTACGGGTCCCCGTGGGTGAGCTCGGTGCGGTTGCGCGTCGCGGAGAACACCAGCGCCGTGCCGATCAGGGACAGCGCGAGGGCGGCGCCGAGCAGCAGCCAGTCCATCCGGCGCAGTATCGAGTCCCGGGCCAGGAGCTTGCCCAGGGTGCCGCGTTCCGGGGTGAAGCGACGCGTCGCGTAGCCGTGCGCGCTCATGACCAGTACCTCCTGCCCAGCAGGAGCTTCTCGGTGCGCTCCGGGGGCAGCGCGGCGGCGGCCAGCGCCGTGTCCCGCGGCGCGGAGGGCACCTGCGGCACGTCGGCCCAGGAGGCCTTGGTGATCTTGATGGTGCCGTCGGAATCGATCTTCGGCAGCTTGCTCAAGGGGTGCGGGAGCAGCGCCTTCTTGTTGTCGATCGACCCGTCCTCCTGGACGCCGTACATCGCCTCGTAGATCTTGCGGACGGCCGGACCGGAACCACCGGAACCGGTACCACCCTGGGAGATCGTCATGACGATCGCGTAGTCCTTGCTGTACGTCGTGAACCACGACGTGGTCTGCTTGCCGGCGACCTCCGCGGTACCGGTCTTGGCGTGCAGCGGGATCTTGTCCTGCGGCCAGCCGCCGAACCGCCACGCGGCCGTACCGTGCGTGACGACGCCCTCCAGGGCCTCGTTGATGTACTTCAGCGTGTTCTTGGTGGCCGGCGCGTGCCCGTTCACCTTCGGCTTGATCCGGGTGACCTTCTTGCCGTCGGCGCTGATGATCGCCTTGCCGATGGTGGGCTGGTAGAGCGTGCCGCCGTTGGAGATGGCCGAGTAGATGTTGGCCATTTGGATCGGGGTGACGAGCGTGTCGCCCTGGCCGATGGCGTAGTTGACCGAGTCACCGGCGCGCATCACGTAGCCGTCGACGCAGTTCTCGCGCGCGATCTGGCTCGCGTAGTCCTGCTTGTCGCTCTTGGCGACCTTGCACCAGTAGTTCTTGTTGGCCTCGTAGTAGTCCCGCTTCCACTGCCGGTCCGGGATCCGGCCGGTCACCTCGGAGGGCAGGTCGATGCCGGTCACCGAGCCGAGGCCGTACTCCTTGGCGGTCTTGTAGAACCAGTCCTTGGGGTGCTTCTTGGGCTTGGTGCCGCCGTCCTTCAGCCACTGGTCGTACGACAGGCCGTAGAAGACGGTGTCGCAGGAGATCTCCAGGGCGTGCGCGAGGGTGATGGAGCCCGCGCTCTCCCCTTCGAAGTTGTTGAAGACCCGGCCGCCGATGGTCATCGACGACGGGCAGGGGTAGCGCCCGTTGATGTCGTAGCCGGCCTTCACGGCGGCCGAGGTGGAGATCGCCTTGAAGGTCGAGCCGGGGGCCGACTGACCCTGTATGGCCCTGTTGAGCAGCGGGAAGTTGGACTTCTTGCCCGTCAGCTTGGCGTAGTCCTTGGCGGAGATGCCGCCGACCCAGACGTTCGGGTCGTAGGTGGGCGCGCTGGCCATCGCGATGACCTGGCCGGTGTGCACGTCCATGACGACGACCGCGCCGGAGTCCGCCTTGTAGAGGCTGCCGGTGACCTTGTCGAAGGTCTTCCGGGCGACCTTCATCGCCTCGTCGAGCTCCTTCTCGGCGACCCTCTGGACGCGGGCGTCGATGCTGGTGACCAGGTGGCTGCCGGGCTCCGCGGCGGTCTCGCCCGCCTTGCCGATGACCCGGCCGAGGTTGTCCACCTCGTAGCGGGTGACGCCGGCCTTGCCGCGCAGCTCGCTGTCGTAGGTGCGCTCCAGGCCCGAACGGCCGATCTGGTCCGAGCGCAGCAGGGACTGGCCCTTCTTCTCCGCGGCGGTCAGCTCGTCGTCCGTGACGGGCGAGAGGTAGCCGAGGACCTGGGAGGTGTTGGACCCGAAGGGGGAGGTGTAGCGGCGCACCGCGGTGGGCTCGGCGGTGATGCCGGGGAAGTCCTCACGGCGCTCCATGATCTGCAGCGCCTGCTGGGTGGTGGCCTCGTCGGTGATCGGGATCGGCTGGTACGGCGAGCCGTTCCAGCACGGCTTGGGGGTCTGCGAGTCGCAGAGCCGGACCTTGCCCAGGACCTCTTCCGGCTTCATGTGCAGCACGTCGGCGAGCCGGGTCAGCACCGCCTTGCCGTCGTCCTTCTGCTTCAGCAGGTCGGTGCGGCTCGCGGAGACCACCAGCCGGGTCTCGTTGTCGGCGAGCGCCACGCCCTTGTCGTCCAGGATCGACCCGCGGACGGCGGGCGCGACGACCTCCTGGACGTTGTTGCTGTTGGCCTGCGCCGTGTACTCCTGGCCGTTGCGGATCTGCAGGAACCACAGCCGCCCGCCGAGGGTGAACAGCAGGGACAGGACGAGGATCTGCAGGACCACCAGCCGGATCGTGACCCGCGGCGTCCGCCCCGTCTCAGGGATGTTGCTCACGCCGCCACTCCCGCTTCTCCGCCCGCTCGGCACGACACCGCGCGCTTCGTCGTCGGCCGCGGCCCGGCGGCCTCGCGTGCGTCGCTCACAAGCGCCGCCCTCCCTTGGCGACGCTCCCCACCCTGCCCAGAAGGCTCGAACGCTGGCCGCCGATGCGTGCGCCGAAGCCGGGGCCGGAGGCGTCCTCCCCGAGCGGGTCGCCCTGGTACCGGCGGGCCAGTGCCATGATCCACGGCACGGTGAACGGCGCGAGCAGCAGGTCGTACAGGGCGGCGGTGAACAGCAGCTTGCCCAGGCCGACGTGCTGGGCCGCGGTGTCGCCCACGAGGGCGCCCACGGCCGCGTACAGCACCGTGGAGCCGACGGCGGCGCCCACCACGACCAGCATCGGCCGGGTGGCCGACCGCAGCTGACCGCCGTCGGGCTTGACCAGGCCCGCGATGTAGCCGACGACGCACAGCACCAGGGCGTAGCGGCCGGCGGCGTGGTCGGCGGGCGGGGCGAGGTCGGCGAGCAGGCCGGCGCCGAAGCCGATGAGGCAGCCGGCCACGTGGCCGTACGTCAGTGCGAGGCCGAGGACGACGAGCAGCAGCAGGTCGGGGACGGCGCCGGGCAGGTGGAGGCGGGCCAGGACGCAGACCTGGACGACCATGCCGGCGACGACGAGGCCGGTGGCGAGCAGCGCGCGCTTCATCGGACCTCCTCCTGTCCGTAGAGCGAGGACTGAGAGGGGCTCACACTGGGCGTCGCCGTGACGGTGACCGTCGGGACCGGCTTCGGCCCGGCGGGCAGCACCGCGTCACGCGGGTCCTTGCGCGGGCCCTGGACGACGACGCCGACGATGTCGAGCTTGGTGAAGCCGACGAACGGGGTGACCTCGACCGTGCGGGTGAGGCCGCCGCCCGCGGGGTCGACCTTGGCGACCGTGCCGACCGGCACGCCGGGGACGAAGGGCTTGTCCGCCTGCGAGCCGAAGGTGACCAGCCGGGAGCCCTTCTTCACGTGGGCCTTGCCGTTGAGGAGCTGCACCCGCATCGGCCGGTTGCCCTGGCCGGTGGCGAAGCCGAGCTCCGAGGACTTCTCCAGCCGGGTGCCGACCGTGAAGTCCGGGTCGCAGGCGAGCAGGACGGTCGAGGTGGAGGGGCCGACGGTGGTGACCCGGCCGACCAGGCCGTCACCGTTGACGACCGTCATGTCGCGCTGGATGCCGTCGTTGGCGCCGGAGTCGATGGTGACCGTCCAGGAGAAGCCCTGGGCGGCTCCTATCGCGATGACCTGCGCGCCCTTGACCCGGTACTGACCGGCTCCGGCGAGCTTGAGCAGCTTGTCGAGTTCGCGGGCCCGCTCGCGCGTGACGTCCTTGCTGCCGAGCTGCTGCTTCAGCTCGGCGTTCTCCCGCTCCAGTTCGCTGATGCGGCTGCTGCGGTCGCCGGAGTCGCGTACCGCGTCCACCGCGTTGTCCACCGGGTCGACCGCGGCCGCGACCCCGTCCTCGACGGGGCCGAAGACGGCGGCCGCGGCGGACCGGGCGCCGTCGAGCGGTGAGTCCTCACCGCCGCGGATGTCGACGGTGATCAGCGCGAAAGCGATCGCCACCAGCAGTACCAGCAGAAGCCGGCTCTCTCGTGTGTCCCTCACGGGGGCCAGTCCGTGCCTTCCTCGTCAGAGCGTGTGAGCCCGTGGGCCCGATGGGCCGTGCCGGGAGGTAGAACGATCCGGCGTACGGGCGGGACTTCACCCGTACGACGGATCGTGAGGACTCATCTGCGCGGCTGCGCGTCCAGGACCTGCTGCAGCGCCTCGAACTCCTCGACGCACTTGCCGGCGCCGAGGGCCACGCAGTCCAGCGGGGACTCGGCGATATGGATCGGCATGCCGGTCTCGTGGCGCAGCCGTTCGTCCAGGCCGCGCAGCATCGCACCGCCGCCGGCCAGGACGATGCCGCGGTCCATGATGTCGCCGGACAGCTCGGGCGGGCACTTGTCGAGGGTCGTCTTGACCGCGTCGACGATGGCGTTGACCGGCTCCTCGATCGCCTTGCGCACCTCGGCTGCGGAGATGACCACCGTCTTGGGCAGGCCGGAGACCAGGTCGCGGCCGCGGATCTCGGTGTGCTCCTCGTTCTCGACCGCGAAGGCCGAGCCGATGGTGAGCTTGATCGATTCCGCGGTGCGCTCGCCCAGCAGGAGGCTGTACTCCTTCTTGATGTGCTGGATGATCGCGTTGTCCAGCTCGTCGCCCGCCACCCGGATGGACTGCGCGGTGACGATGCCGCCGAGCGAGATGACGGCGACCTCGGTGGTGCCGCCGCCGATGTCGACGACCATGTTGCCGGTCGCCTCGTGGACCGGGAGCCCGGCGCCGATCGCGGCGGCCATGGGCTCCTCGATGATGTGCACCTGGCGCGCGCCGGCCTGGGTGGCCGCCTCGATGACGGCGCGGCGCTCGACGCCGGTGATGCCGGAGGGCACGCAGACCACGACGCGGGGGCGCGCAAGGTAACGGCGCTTGTGGATCTTGAGGATGAAGTAGCGCAGCATGCGCTCGGTGATCTCGAAGTCCGCGATCACCCCGTCCTTGAGAGGACGGACCGCGACGATGTTGCCGGGGGTCCGGCCGATCATCTTCTTCGCTTCGGAGCCGACCGCCAGGATGCCGCCCGTATTGGTGTTGATGGCGACGACGGATGGCTCGTTGAGGACGATCCCGCGACCCCTGACGTACACCAGCGTGTTGGCGGTGCCGAGGTCGACAGCCATGTCACGGCCGATGAACGACATGTTGTTCGCCATGAGGATACGTCTGGCCTTCCCGAGCTGGAGCGATGTGGGGGTGAGCACGGCGGATGCGCTGCTGTGCGCTGAGCCGGAGGTGCGGAGATTCCATGGTAGTCGCGCCCGACAGGGCACGGGGTCAGGGTTCCGCCGCCATTGTCATCAGAACACACAGCTGTCCTCTGCAATGGTGACGCCGTGTCGGCGGAATTGGTTCCCCCGAACCCCCGGCATATGCCTGCGGGCGGCCGGGAAATTTCCGGCCGCCCGTTGAGCTGATCGGGCGTCAGCAGTGAATTCGGGGCGAATCGTCGCGGAGGATCAGGCCAGGCCGGGGAAGAAGATCTTGATCTCGCGCTCGGCGGACTCCTCGGAGTCCGAGGCGTGGATCAGGTTCTCCCGGACGATCGTGCCGAAGTCGCCGCGGATCGAACCGGGGTCGGCGGCGATCGGGTCGGTCGGGCCGGCCAGCGTGCGCAGTCCCTCGATGACCCGCTCGCCCTCGACGACGAGGGCGACGGCAGGGCCGGAGGCCATGAACTCCACCAGCGGCTCGTAGAAGGGACGGCCGACGTGCTCGGCGTAGTGCTGTTCGAGGATCGCGCGGTCGAGCGTGCGCAGTTCCAGCGCGGTGATGCTCCAGCCCGCCTTGCGCTCGATGCGGCCGAGGATCTCGCCGACCAGGCCGCGACGTACGGCGTCCGGCTTGAGAAGGACGAGGGTGCGCTGGGACACGGTGTGACTCCTATGTGCGGGGTGCGGGTACGACGACATTACCGGGGATCCCCACGGCCCACGGCACCCCCTGGGTCCGGGGCACGAGGCGTGCGATCAGGCCGGCTGCGCGGCCCGCGCCGCCTTGGCCTCGTCGACCTTCCGGCCGAAGTGGACGGCGGCCCACCACAGGGCGGCGAAGACCGCGCCGAGGAAGAACATCACCGGGACGGCGAAGCCGCTCACGATCAGCCCGGCCTGCAGCAGCCAGCCGACGGCCAGCCCGCCGCGGCGCCCGAGCATGCCGCACAGCAGCACGCACAGGGCCATGGCGATGCCGCTGACCGTCCATACCGTGCCGGCCGTCAGCTCCGGCTGCTTCATCGCCACCAGACCGGCGAAGCCGATCACGAAGAACTCACCGATCAGGGTGCTCGCGCACAGGGTCCGCATCCGCTTGGTTCCGCTTCCCGCTCGTCACTTCCGGCCCAGCAGCAGCCGGGCCTCTCCCACGGTGATCACCGAACCGGTGATCAGCACCCCGGCGCCGGAGTACTCCCCCTGATCCTCGGCGAGCGTCACGGCCGCCTCGATCGCGTCGTCCAGCCGCGGCTCGACCTGCACACGCTCGTCGCCGAAGACCTCGACCGCGAGCGCGGCCAGCTCGTCCACGTCCATGGCGCGGTGGGTGGAGTTCTGGGTCACCACGACCTCGGTGAAGACCGGCTCGAAGGCCTCCAGCAACCCCCGTACGTCCTTGTCGCCGCTCGGCCCGACCACGCCCACCAGGTGGGTGAAACCGAAGGCCTCACCCAGCGCGGCGGCCGCCGCCCGGGCCCCCGCCGGGTTGTGCGCCGCGTCCAGCACCACGGCGGGGCTGCGGCGCACGACCTCCAGCCGGCCCGGCGAGGTGACGCCCGCGAAGGCGGTGCGGACGGTGTCGACGTCCAGGGTGCGGGCGTGCAGGGTGCCGATGCCGAAGAAGGCCTCCACCGCGGCGAGCGCCACCGCCGCGTTGTGGGCCTGGTGCTCACCGTGCAGCGGCAGGAAGACCTGCTCGTACTCCCCGCCCAGACCGCGCAGGGTCAGCATCTGCCCGCCGACGGCCACCTCGCGGTGCGTGACGCCGAACTCCATGCCCTCCCGGGCGACCGTCGCGTCCACCTCGACGGCCCGCTTCAGCAGCACCTGGGCCGCCTCCACGGGCTGCTGGGCCAGCACAGCGGTGGCGTCCTTCTTGACGATCCCGCTCTTCTCCACCGCGATCTCGCCGGCCGTCTCGCCCAGGCGGTCGGTGTGGTCCAGGTCGATCGGGGTCACGACGGCGACCGTGCCGTCCACCACGTTGGTCGCGTCCCAGCTGCCGCCCATGCCGACCTCGACGACGGCCACGTCCACCGGGGCGTCGGCGAAGGCGGCGTACGCCATGCCGGTCAGCACCTCGAAGAACGACATCCGGTACGGCTGCGAGGCGTCCACCATCTCCACGTACGGCTCGAGGTCGCGGTACGTCTCGATGAAGCTCTCCGGCGCGATGGGACGGCCGTCGAGGCTGATCCGCTCGGTGACGGACTGCACGTGCGGGCTGGTGTAGCGGCCGGTGCGCAGGTCGAAGGCGAGCAGCAGCTGCTCGATCATGCGGGCGGTGCTGGTCTTGCCGTTGGTGCCGGTGATGTGGATCGAGGGGTAGGAGCGCTGCGGCTCGCCCAGGATGTCCATCAGCGCGGTCATCCGGTCCAGGGACGGCTCCAGCTTCGTCTCCGGCCAGCGGCCGGCCAGCTCCGCCTCGACCTCGCGGAGGGCCTTGTCGACCTCCGGGTCGGCGGGGCGGGCCGGGACGCCGTCGTCCTGCGGCACCGGTCCTCCGGCCCGGAGGGTACGGCTGCCCGCCTCGATCACCGCCAGGTCGGCCTCGCGGCCGGGGTCGATGTCGGCTTCGTCCTCGTCGCCGCCCAGACCCATCGCGGCCAGCGGGTCGGAAAGGGGCTCGTCGTTCTCGGGGCGCGGGTTGCTCACGACCACATTGTACGAAGCGGCCAGGTAGATCCGGGGTGTGGGCAGGCGTTTCCGCCTGCCCACCCCGGGTGCGTCAGCCCTGCGGCAGCGAGGACAGCTGCGCGGTGATGCGGGCCATGTCCGCCTCGGCCGCCGCCAGGCGGGTGCGGATCTTGGCGACGACGGGCTCCGGTGCCTTCGCGAGGAACGCCTCGTTGCCCAGCTTCGCCGTGGCCTGCGCCTTCTCCTTCTCGGCGGCGGCCAGGTCCTTCGCGAGCCGCTTCCGCTCGGCGTCGACGTCGATCGCCCCGGAGAGGTCCAGCGCGACCGTCGCGCCCGCGACCGGGAGGGTCGCCGTCGCGGTGAAGCCCTCGCCCTCCGGCTGCAGGCGCAGCAGCTGGCGGACCGCCGCCTCGTGGGCCTCCAGGCCGGTGGAGCCGAGGTCGAGCCGGGCCGGGACCTTCTGGCCCGGCTGCAGGCCCTGGTCGGCGCGGAACCGCCGGACCTCGGTGACCAGCGACTGCACCGCCGCGATCTCCTTCTCGGCGGCCGCGTCGCGGAAGCCGGAGTCGGCCGGCCAGTCGGCGATGACGACCGACTCGCGCCCGGTGAGCGTGGTCCACAGCGTCTCGGTCACGAAGGGGACCACCGGGTGGAGCAGCCGCAGCAGCTTGTCCAGGACCTCGCCCAGCACGCGCCGGGAGACCTCGGCCGGGCGGCCGCCCGCCAGGAAGGTGGTCTTGGACAGCTCGACGTACCAGTCGAAGACCTCGTCCCACGCGAAGTGGAACAGGACGTCGCTGAGCTTGGCGAACTGGTAGTCGTCGTAGAGCGCGTCGGCCTCGGCGACCGTGGCGTTCAGCCGGGACAGGATCCAGCGGTCGGTGGCCGACATCTCCTCGGGCGCGGGCAGGTCGCCCTCGACCGTGGCGCCGTTCATCAGCGCGAAGCGCGTGGCGTTCCAGATCTTGTTGGTGAAGTTGCGGGAGCCCTGGACCCAGTCCTCGCCGATCGGCACGTCGGTGCCGGGGTTGGCACCGCGCGCGAGCGTGAAGCGCAGCGCGTCGGAGCCATAGGTGTCCATCCAGTCCAGCGGGTTGACCGCGTTGCCGAAGGACTTCGACATCTTCTTGCCGAACTGGTCGCGGACCATGCCGTGCAGGGCGATGGTGTGGAACGGCGGGGTGCCGTCCATCGCGTAGAGACCGAACATCATCATCCGGGCGACCCAGAAGAAGAGGATGTCGTACCCGGTGACCAGGACGGAGTTCGGATAGAACTTCGCGAGGCTCTCGGTCTCCTCGGGCCAGCCGAGCGTGGAGAACGGCCACAGACCGGAGGAGAACCAGGTGTCGAGGACATCGGTCTCCTGGGTCCAGCCCTCGCCGCCCGGGGGCTCCTCGTCGGGACCGACGCAGACGATCTCGCCGTCCGGTCCGTACCAGACGGGGATGCGGTGACCCCACCACAGCTGGCGCGAGATGCACCAGTCGTGGAGGTTGTCGACCCAGTCGAAGTACCTCTTCTCCATCTCCTGGGGGTGGATCTTGACCTGGCCGTCGCGGACGGCGTCACCTGCGGCCTTCGCCAGCGGGCCGACCTTGACCCACCACTGCATGGACAACCGCGGCTCGATGGTGGTCTTGCAGCGCGAGCAGTGGCCGACGGAGTGGACGTACGGGCGCTTCTCGGCGACGATCCGGCCCTCGGCGCGCAGCGCGGCGACGATGGCGGAGCGGGCCTCCAGCCGGTCCAGTCCCTGGAAGGGACCGTGCGCGGTGATGACCGCGCGCTCGTCCATGACGGCGAGGTTCGGCAGACCGTGGCGCTGGCCGATCTCGAAGTCGTTCGGGTCGTGCGCGGGCGTGACCTTGACGGCCCCCGTGCCGAACTGCGGGTCGACGTGCTCGTCGGCGACGACCGGGATGCGGCGGCCGGTCAGCGGCAGCTCGATCCCGCGGCCGACGAGGTGCCGGTAGCGCTCGTCCTCCGGGTGGACGGCCACGGCGGTGTCGCCGAGCATCGTCTCGGCGCGGGTCGTCGCGACGACGATGGAGTCCTCGCCCTCGCCGTAGCGGATCGAGACCAGCTCGCCGTCGTCGTCCTGGTACTCGACCTCGATGTCCGAGATGGCCGTCAGACAGCGCGGGCACCAGTTGATGATGCGCTCGGCACGGTAGATGAGCTCGTCGTCGAAGAGCTTCTTGAAGATGGTCTGGACGGCCTTGGACAGGCCCTCGTCCATGGTGAAGCGCTCACGCGACCAGGCCACGCCGTCACCGAGGCGCCGCATCTGCCCGGAGATCTGCCCGCCGGACTCCGCCTTCCACTGCCAGACGCGCTCGATGAACGCCTCGCGGCCGAGGTCGTGGCGGGACTTGCCCTCCTTGGCGAGCTCGCGCTCGACGACGTTCTGCGTGGCGATGCCGGCGTGGTCCATGCCGGGCTGCCACAGCGTCTCGTACCCCTGCATCCGCTTGCGGCGGGTGAGGGCGTCGATCAGCGTGTGCTCGAAGGCGTGGCCCAGGTGGAGGCTGCCGGTGACGTTCGGCGGCGGGATGACGATGGTGTACGGCTTCTTGTCGCTCTTGGCGTCGGCCTCGAAGTAACCGCGCTCTACCCAGCGCTCGTACAGGGGCCCCTCTACCTCGGCCGGCGCGTACTGGGTCGGCAGTTCGGGGGTCGCGCTGTTCGGTCCGCTCTCGGCGGCCTGCTGAGTGTTGTCGGTCACGGCGCTCAGTTTACGGGCGGGGCGGGCCCCGTTACGAATCCGCCGGTGCCCGGGCGCGAGACGCGGGGACGGGCCCCCGAGGACGCGCGCCCGCCGCGGGGCCCGGCGGGGGCCCTCGCGGTCCGGTTCCGGGGGCGCGTGGTGCCGGGAGCCGGGAGACCCCCGCCGGTCCCCGGGGATGGGCCACCGCCTCCGAACCACCGGCGGACGAGCGACTCCTGACGGGAAACCGGCAGACCGGACGGGTCGGCGGTACCCGTCCGCACCGGTGGTCAGGGTGATCAACCGGGCATCTGCACCGTCTTGTTACCAAGTCCTGACGACGTCGGTGTAAAGACGGCCTAAACAATCCGCAAGGATGAGTACGAGGAGACAGCAGTTCAACGAGGGGACTCACCGATGAGCTTCAACCAGCCGCCGCCGCAGCCGGGTTACGGCGGCTGGTTGAAGCTCATCGGTGAGTCCCCTCGTTGAACTGCTGTCTCCTCGTAC
>NZ_JARAVO010000159.1:0-22212 GCF_033792805.1 Streptomyces sp. PA03-1a | reverse complement strand
GGGAACGGGGGGCGGTGGCCATATGGGCGAACCTCCGGGGCGTCGGCGGCAACGGGCACGGGGCCCCTCACAACGCCGACCAGACTTCCCGGCACACCGGGCGCCTCTTCTTGACGCCTTGCTGACACCCTAACGGCGGCGCATCGGCGGCCCCAACCGTTCCCGGCACCTCCCGCACCTCCGCACCTCCCACGCCTGGCGCCCGCGTCAGCTGTGACGGCGGTGACGTCAGATGAGTTCCAGGCCGCCGTCGACGGTGATGACCTGCCCGGTGGCCTGGCGTCCAGCCGGCTCGGCCATGCGCAGGATCCAGTGGGCGATGTCCTCGACGTCCCCGATGCGGTGCGTGGGGATGCGGTCGCGCTCGTACGCGTACATGTCGTTGATCGCCTCGGGGGTCAGGCCTGCGGCGACCATGACGTCGGTCCGGGTGGGGCCGGGAGCGACGGAGTTGACGCGGATGCCCTCCGCCGCGAGCTCGAGGGCCCAGCTGCGGGTCATCTGCTCGATCGCGGCCTTGGTGGCCGCATAGTGGGATCCGCCGGACATCGGGCGGTGTCCGTAGGTGCTCGACACGTTGACGATGCTGCCGGAGGACGTGCGCAGATGGGGCAGGGCTTCGTGCGCCAGCATGCTCGGGGCCACCACGTTGAGGGCGAACAGGTCGGTGATGACCTGCTTGTCCGCCTCGGCCAGGGGCATGACGGCCGTGGCGCCTGCGTTGTTCACCAGCAGGTCGAGCCGTCCCCAACGCGCCACGGCGGTGTTGACGACCTGCGCGGGCGCGCCGTCGTCGACGAGGTTCACGGACAGGGCTTCGATGTTCGGGTGGGCCTTGGCTGTTTCCACGAGGGCATCCATCCGGCGACCGACGCCGAGCACGTTCGCCCCGGCCTGCGCCAAAGCGAGTGCCGTCGCACGGCCGATACCGGATCCCGCGCCGGTGACGATGGCGACGTGACCGGAGAAGGGCAGGTGAGATGTGGTGGTCATGGACTCTCTCTCCTTTGTTCGATGTTCGGCGAACTACGAACAAGGTACATCACGTGTGAAACGCTTTGATGGGAAAGGTGAGGCATGACACGCGCCGCAGGTCGCCCCGGCGGCTGCTGCGCGACGCCGCGCCGTGCCGTACCGTGCCGGAGAAACGCAAGCGGCCCACCGCGTTCGGCGGTGGGCCGCCTGTGGGCGCAGCAGGATGTCAGCGGAAGAGCCGGCCGAATCGGCGCACCTCCTCCGCGAAGATCTTCGGCTGCTCGAACGCCGCGAAGTGCCCGCCCCTGCTGGCCCGATTCCAGTAGACGAGGCTGGGGAAGACCTTCTCGGCCCATGCGCGCGGCGGCGTGTAGAACTCCTTGGGGAACAGTGTGACGCCCATGGGCACGTCGATCTTGACCGCGTTCATGGTGATGTCCGAGTTCTCCCGGTAGAAGCGTGCGGCGGACTCCGCCGTATTCGTCAGCCAGTACAGAGTGATGTCGTCCAGCATCTCGTCCAGGGTGAGGACCGACTCGGGGTTCTTGTCACTGTCGGTCCAGACACCGAATTTCTCGTAGATCCAGGCGGCCTGCCCGACCGGGGAGTCCGCCAGGGAGTAGGACACGGTCTGGGGCCTGGTCATCATCTGGAGCTGGTAGCCGATCTCGTTCTGCTGTTGTGCGTTCAGTTGGTTCATCGCGACCCGCTCCTCCGGAGTGAGGCGCTTCGGGTCGAGATCAGGGGGGACGATCTGAGGGAAATTCAGGTGGATGCCCAGCAATCCCTTGGGACGCAGGACCCCCAGCTGCACATTGACGGCAGCTCCCCAGTCCCCTCCCTGGGAGAGGTAGTGGTCGTACCCAAGGCGAGGCATGATCTTCGCCCAGGCCTTCGCCGTCCTCACGCGCCCCCATCCCACGGCGTCCGGCTGACCGGAGAAGCCGAATCCCGGGAGGGACGGTGTGACCACGTGGAATGCGTCACGCGCGGATCCACCGAACTCGGTCGGGTGGGTCAGGCGCCGGATCACCTTGCGGAACTCCAGGATCGAGCCCGGCCAGCCGTGGGTGAGCATGATGGGCATGGCGTCGCGGTGCGGTGACCTGGCATGCAGGAAATGGATGCTCACACCGTCGATCACGGTGCGGTACTGCCCGAATCCGTTGAGCAGCGCCTCCACCCTGCGCCAGTCGTAGTGTCGCTGCCAGTGCTCCACGAGTCGCTTGACCCGCCACAGCGGAGCCCCCTGGGACCAGTCGTCCACGAGTTCCTCGGTCGGCCACCGAGTCATGGCCAGGCGTCGCCGCAGATCGTCCAGCATGCGCTCCGGCACATGCAGCCTCATGGGCACGACCGCGCCGTTGCCCGGAGGCGGCGGGAACGAGCCCGCAGTCGTGGCGCCCGTTCCCGTGACGGCCTCGGCGACGCCGGACGCCATCGCCGCCGCGGCGGTTCCCGCGCCCAGCGCCCCCATGGCGTACAGCAACCGTCGACGGCTGAGATTGCTCGCTTGACTCGCCATGCGTTACTCACTCCAGTCGGTCATTTCGATTCAGCGGGATATGCCTGGCGTGGGCCTGAGAGGAGTTCGGCGGCCCATTTCGCGCAGGAAAACAGCGCCCCTGCGATGCGGTGGCCAATGTTGCGTTGATTTCGTGTGGGCACGGTGTCACGCCGCTCATTGGCGGGTGGGGGCCCCTTCGCGCACGACAACAGGCCGGGCGTACGCCATGTTTCGCCAGTCATCGAACGTCGCTTGCGACCGTACACCGGCCATTCGCCGACCGGGGATGTCGCGAAGGTGGCATAGCTCACGGACCTTGTTCCGACGCATGGGTGACACCGTGTGCACGTGCAATGAGAGAGCCGTCACGCCGGTCGCAACGTTCAGGGCGAACTCGGCCGTGTTAGGTTGTTCGGCATACGTCGAACGATCATTTCCCGGCGTACACGCAGGGCCAGATGCAGGTGTCGGCCAGAGTCCGAGTGAATCCTCGCCCTGCCATCCACAAAGTGTCGTTGAGGGCGCTCCTCGCGATGCCGCCGCCGGTCGGCCGTTGACCGGACTGACCGCCGGCGTACCTCAACACCCAGCAGAAGGAGAAAAGCCATGAGTGCCATCACCACTGAGATGCAGGAGTTCATCTCCCGCGTCGTGCACGACGGCAGCAACTACCGCATGGACGCCATGGAGAAGCTCTACACCGACGA
Source organism: Streptomyces sp. PA03-1a (assembly GCF_033792805.1). Taxonomy (NCBI): domain Bacteria; kingdom Bacillati; phylum Actinomycetota; class Actinomycetes; order Kitasatosporales; family Streptomycetaceae; genus Streptomyces; species Streptomyces sp. PA03-1a. Next base: position 19,023 of record NZ_JARAVO010000159.1, on the reverse strand, counting down.
CATGGCGATCCTCTTCCCGACCCGGGAAGGAGCCATCGCGGCAGCTCCCCGCAAGGAGGTCTTCGCGGAGTTCGCGGCCCGGGGACAGGCGGGTGAGACGCCCCTGTCCACCGAGTACAAGGTCCTGCACGCCGAGGACCAGGGCGAGTACGCGACCGCGCTTCTCTACCGGCGCATGAGCGACACCACCGCCCCCTTCCTCTACGAGCTGCGCCTGAAGCGGGGAGGTGCCTACGGCTGGCTCGTCGCCGGGGAGACCGTCACACCGTGGCCCGACCCGGAGACCGCCGGTGCCTTCCTTCCGCCGCGACAGGCCGCCGCCTGAAAGCCGGCCGATGCACGGGACCCGTAGTGCGCGTGCACCAAGGGTCCCGGTCGTGGCCACTGCTGGCAAAGGGGCCTGAGCCAGCGGTGGCCTGCCCCCTCCCAGCGACGAGCAGCCCCAGGTTCCCGCAACCACTACGCCACCGCCAAAGACCCGAAGGAAGAACCGTGTTCCCCACCGCACAGATCGGCGTCACCGGCCTCGCCGTGATGGGCCGCAACCTCGCCCGCAACCTGGCCCGTCACGGCTACACCGTGGCCGTCCACAACCGCACCACCGCCCGCACCCAGGCCCTCGTCGACGACTTCGGCCACGAGGGCACCTTCATCGCCGCGGATTCCGCCAAGGAGATGGTCGCCGCCCTGCAACGGCCCCGGCGTCTGATCGTCATGGTGCAGGCCGGCAAGCCCACCGACGACGTGATCGACGAGTACGCGCCGCTGCTGGAACCCGGTGACGTCATCGTCGACGGCGGCAACGCCCACTTCGCCGACACCCGCCGCCGCGAAGCCACGCTGCACGAACGCGGCATCCACTTCCTGGGCACCGGCATCTCCGGCGGCGAGGACGGCGCGCTGAACGGCCCCAGCATCATGCCCGGCGGCTCCCAAGAGGCCTACCAGCTCCTGGCCCCCGTCCTGACCGACATCGCCGCCACCACCCCCGACGGCAGCCCAGCCGTCGCCCACCTCGGCCCCGACGGCGCCGGCCACTTCGTCAAAATGGTCCACAACGGCATCGAGTACGCCGACATGCAACTCATCGCCGAGGCCTACCACCTGCTGCGCCACACCACCGGTTGGAAGCCCGCGCGGATCGCCGAGGTCTTCCGCCAGTGGAACACCGGCCGCCTGAACTCCTACCTCATCGAGATCACCGCCGACGTCCTCGCCCACCGCGACGCCGACACCGGTCTCCCCTTCGTCGACGTCGTCGCCGACGCCGCCGAGCAGAAGGGCACCGGGCGCTGGACCGTGCAGACCGCCCTCGACCTGGGTGTCCCCGTCTCCGGCATCGCCGAGGCCGTCTTCGCCCGCTCCCTGTCCGGACACACCGCCCTGCGCGCCACCGGCGCCGCCCTGCCCGGCCCCTCGCGCACCGTCCTCGGTGAGCGCGACGCCGCCCGCTTCACCGACCAGGTCGAGCAGGCCCTGTACGCCTCCAAGGTCATCTCCTACACCCAGGGCCTCCACCAGATCCAGGCCGCCGGCAACACCTACGGCTGGAACACCGACCTCGCCGCCGTCGCCGCGGTGTGGCGATCCGGCTGCATCATCCGCGCCGCCTTCCTCGACCGCGTCCGCGACGCCTACACCACCGACCCCGCACTGCCCAGCCTCCTCGCCGACCCCGGCTTCGCCGGCGAAGTCGGCGAAGCCCAGCTCCCCTGGCGCCTGGTCGTGGCCCACGCCACCCGCGACGGCGTCCCCGCCCCCGCCTTCGCCGCCGCCCTCGCCCACTACGACACCCTGCGCACCCCGCGCCTGCCTGCGGCCCTCACCCAGGCCCAACGCGACTATTTCGGCGCCCACACCTACCGCCGCACCGACCGCCCCGGCAGCTACCACACCCGCTGGGACACCGACCGCACCGAGAACCCCGTCAGCTGACCGGGCGAGTCCGCGTGTCATGGGCGAGGTACGTCAGGTGCCCAACCGACGCCCGTCCAAGAGTCGCTGTGCCGGGGCGGCCCGCAGGCAGGCCCCGCACACGACGCACACGGCGGCCGTGCCGTAGGCCCACGCCTGGAGAGGGACGCCCGGCAGCAACCGGCCCCCGAGGTAGAGGACCGTGCCGGCGAGGGTGACGGCCAGCCACTCCCAGCGGCCGTCGAGCGCGACGAGGCCGACGACGAGAGTTGAGTACCAGGGGTAGTTGGGCGAGACCAGCAGCAGCGCCGTACCGGTCAGCAGCAGGGCGCCGCGCCAGGGGCGGGTGGGGTCGCCGCGCCACCATACGTACAGGGCCATGAGTGCGAGCAGCACGAGGACGACCATTCCCGCGGCGGCGTCAGGGAGCAGCAGACGCAGCAGGGCGAAGCGGTGCACGTCCCCGGGTTCGTATCCCTCCTCCTGCAGGTAGCCGGGCAGGTAGCCCAGGACGCCCGTGCCGGACGCGGCGACGTACGGCAGGTAGGCGAGGGCGACCACGGCGACCGTCGCCGACACCGTGCGCAGGATGCGGGCCGGACTGCGCTCCCCGGACAGCGCGCCGGGGAGCGTCAGAAGCGGCAGCAGTTTCACGGCGACGGCGGCGCCGAGCAGTCCTCCACGGCGGGCGCCCGCGGTGGCGGTACCGAGGGCCAGCACGGTCAGCAGGACACCGAGGGTGTCGACGTGGGCGTTGTCGACCGCCTCGAAGGGGACGGCCGGGCACCACGCCCACAGAGCGGTGCGGGCCGGGGCCCGGCGTGGGTCGCCGCGCCGGCGCAGCACCGCGAGCAGCGCGACGGTGGTGCCGAACGCCACGACGGCGCCGCCTGCTTGGAGCGGCTTGTGGCGGCTGCCCTGCGGGGAGAGGACGTGGACGGTGACGAACCAGCCTTCGGCGACGGGCGGGTAAATGGTCGGGACGGTGGGACGGTTGATGCGGGCGCACAGGCCGCTGTCCGTCCGGGCCAGTCCCCAGCCCCGGCAGGAACCCGTGGCGGGGAACAGCCAGTCGTCCCGCAGCGTGGCGAGTTCGGGTGCGGCGGGGGGATGGGCGTACGGGGAGATCCCCGCGGCCTGGACGCGGCCGTCCCAGGCGTAGCGGTACATGTCGGTGCTGGTGCGGGGTGGTGCGGCGAGCCCGGCCAGCGCCACCGCGGCCGCTCCGGTCAGGACCAGTGCGGTGGCGGCGCGTGCCGGGACCTTGCGAACGGCCCATGCCGAGGCGGCGAACAGCGTCCAGGCGACGGCGTATCCGGCCGACAGGCGGCCCGGGTCGCGCTGGCTGTCGCCCGCGCGGAGGGTGCCGATGACGACGACGGTCAGTGCGGCGAGGAGGACCGCGACGGCGATGGTGCGGACACGGGCCGGTGCGCGGTTGACGGGTGCCTCGGGCGGGCCGGTCGGCGGCTGCGGGGACTGGTGCTGTGCGGCGGTTGCGTCGCTCATGGTCGTCCGGTCCCTCCGGTGGCCGTGGGTGGCTCGTCACGGTGGCCGGACCGCGGGCGGCGCAGTTCCACGAACGAGCGGCCTTCGGCGGTCCACCGGCCTGCCGGGATCCACCCCGCGGCTTCGGCGGTGTGCAGCAGGACGGTGGTGCCGAGGCGGGCCCAGGGGAACGGGCGGCCGTGCCGGCCGTGGCCGTCCTCGACCCGGACGGTCAGGCGCTCGTCCTCGTCGTGCGGAGCGGCCTCTGCCAGGAGGCGTCCACCCGGCGAGACCAGGGTGCGCAGGCGGGTGAGGAGGGCCAACGGGTCGCCACCGATGCCGACGTTGCCGTCCATCAACAGGACGCTGCCCCAGCGCCCCTCCCCCGGCAGGCGGTCGAAGACGGACCGGCGGACGGCGGAACCGCCGTGTTGCCGGGTCCGGGCCACCGCGGCAGGGCTCACGTCCACGCCGAGTGCCCGAACCCCCCGGACGGCGAGGGCGGCGACCAGACGCCCCGGTCCGCAACCCACGTCGAGGACGGGGCCGGTGCAGCGGTTCAGGACGGCGGCGTCCGCTGCGTCGGGGGCGGCGCACCAGCGCTCGACGTCCAGCGGCAGCAGTTCCCCTTCCCCTCCGGCGCCGTCCGGTGGGGCCGGAGGCGACAGGCGGCGCAGGAAGAGCGGGCCGCGACCGGTGCGCAGGGCATGGACGTAGGGGTCGTCCGTCCACGGTTCCCCCGGCTGCGCCGGCCACTGCCGCGCGGCTGGCTGCGCCTGTGCGGGGAGACCGGCGGGGCGGGCCACCGTCCGGGTCTTCCAGCCGGCCGCGGTCCGCGGCGTCCGCTCGGCGAGGGCGGGTTCCGAACCGCCTGCGGTGCCGCTCACCGGCCGGTCTCCGCGAGCGAGTTCAGCGTGGTGGCGAAGCGCGAGCCGGGCGGGCAGCACGCGGCGACCGCGGCGGCGTCGGCGGCGGTGTCCACATCGCGCAGCACCGGCAGGTCGCCCACGCTGAGCCCTGCCTCGACGAGCCGTCGCCGCTGCGTCGCACCGGTGTGCCCGGTGGACATCGGGACGCCGTGTACGAGGGCCGCGGCGCGCCCCGGATCGGCGAGTCCCAGCGCCCAGAAGCCGCCGTCCTCGGCCGGGCCGAACCAGGCCTCGTGGCCGTCGCGTCCGGCCCCCGCGAGGTGTTCGACGGTCAGTTGCGGGGTGTCCATGCCGACCAGGAGGGCCGGTCCGCGGTCGCAGCGGGCGAAGGCGGACGCGATCCGCTCGTCCAGGCCGCCGGTTCCCTGGTGCACGACGTCGAAGCCGGGCGGGAGCCAGGGTCCGGGAGCGCCGTCGAGAACGAGGACGCGACGCCGAGCGGGGGTCTTGAGCACCGTGTGCAGCGTGTCGGCGAGGGCGGCCTCCGCGAGGGTGGCCGCCTCCAGGGGCGTGTAGGGCGGGGTGAGCCGTGTCTTGACCCGCCCCGGGACGGGCTCCTTGGCGATGACCAGCAGCGTGGCCGGGCTCCCGGCCGGGTGGCGGGGGCTCACCGTCCGGTTCCCCGGGCCGTTGCCGCGGGCGCCAGGTCGGCGGAGGGAGGTTCGGCGAGGACGGAACGCATGTCCCGTACCGCGTGCCAGGTACCGCGCCAGGTGCCGGTGACCTTGGAGCGGCCCCTGCGCGGGCGGTACGGCACGTCCGTCTCCTCCACCCGCCAGCCCGCGTCGGCGGCGCGGACCACCATCTGCAGCGGGTAGCCGGAGCGACGGTCGGTCAGGTCCAGGGCGAGCAGGGAATCGCGGCGGGCGGCGCGCATCGGTCCGAGGTCGTGAAGGCGCAGGCCGGTGCGCCGGCGGACCAGTCGCGCCAGCTCCAGGTTGGCCAGCCGTGCGTGCAGGGGCCAGGCGCCGCGCGTGACGGGCCTGCGCCGGCCGAGGACGAGGTCGGCCACGCCGTCGAGGACGGGCGCGGCGACGGCGGGCAGCAGCGCGGGGTCGAGGGAGGCGTCGCAGTCGCAGAAGCAGACGACGTCGGCCGTCGCGGCGGTGAGCCCCGCGTGGCAGGCGGCACCGAAACCGCGGCGCGGTTCGTGGACCACGTGCGCCCCGAGGGCGTGCGCGATGTCCGCCGAGCCGTCGGTGGACCCGTTGTCGACGACGATCGCGCGCCAGCGGGAGGGGATGCGGTCCAGCACCCACGGCAGGGCCTCGGCCTCGTCGAGGCAGGGCAGCACCACGTCCACCGGGGCGGAAGGAGGAGGGGATGTCTCGATCACCCCACTCACCCTACGGAGACAAAAAGCTCAAAAGGGATATGGGCACCTTACGGATCGCTGACGTCCGCCTCCGCTCCCACCGTCGGCCGAAGGCCGGGTGCCACACTCGGTGGCGTGAAACACGTACTCGTCGTGGACGACGACGCCACCGTCTCCGAGGTCGTCGTCGGCTACCTGAACCGGGCCGGCTTCGACGTCGACGTGGCCGCCGACGGCCCCACCGCCGTGGCCCTGGCCGCCGTCCGGGCCCCCGACCTGGTCGTCCTGGACCTGATGCTTCCCGGCATGGACGGCCTCGAGGTCTGCCGCCGCATCCGCGACGACGGCCCGATCCCCGTGATCATGCTGACGGCGCGCGGTGACGAGGAGGACCGCGTCCTCGGCCTGGAGGTCGGGGCCGACGACTACGTCACCAAGCCCTTCAGCCCCCGCGAGCTCGTGCTCAGGGTGGAGTCGGTGCTGCGCCGTACGGGAGACCAGGCCGCCCGTGCGACCCCGGCCGGATCGGAGCTGCGGGCCGGCCCCCTCGCCCTGGACCCCGGCGCACGCCGCGTCACTCGCAACGGCGTCGAACTCGCCCTGACGATCCGCGAGTTCGACCTGCTGGAGTTCTTCCTGCGGAATCCCGGGCGAGCTGCCGGCCGGGAGGAGCTGATGCGCCGCGTGTGGGGCTGGGAGTTCGGCGACCTGTCGACCGTCACCGTCCACGTCCGTCGCTTGCGCGAGAAGGTCGAGGAGGACCCGGCGCACCCCTGCCTGATCAGCACCGTGTGGGGCGTGGGCTACCGGTTCGACCCTCCGACCGCGGACGAGGGAGCCCCCGATGGTGCATGACACCCTCCTCATCGTGGCCTACGCGGCCATCGGTGCGGCCTGTGCCGGCCTGCTCGGCACGGGCGTTCTGCGGCTGCTGCGCAATCGCTCGGTCGCAGTGTCCCTGGCGGTGGTCGCCGCCGTCGCGGTCGCGGCGATGCTCGGCGGAACCATGCTGGTGTCCTGGGCCATGTTCCTGTCCGACCACGACCTGTGGGTCGTGACCATGGTCTGCTCCATCGCCGCGGTCGTCTCGCTCGGGGTGGCGCTCGCGCTCGGCCGCGGCGTGGTCCGCGGCAGCCGGGCCCTCGCCGAGGCCACCCGCGCCCTCGGCGACGGCGGCACTTTCACCCCGCCCGCCGCCGCACCCACCGCCGAACTCGCCGAACTCGGCCGTGAACTGGCCGCCACCAGCGCCAAGCTCGCCGCGTCCAGGGAGCGTGAGCGGGCCCTGGAGGAATCCCGCCGCGAGCTGGTCGCATGGATCTCCCACGACCTACGCACCCCGCTCGCCGGACTGCAGGCCATGACCGAGGCCCTGGAGGACGGCGTGGTCGACGACCCGAGCCTGTACCACGCCCGCATCCGCGCGGAGGTCGAACGCATGAGCGGCATGGTCGGCGACCTCTTCGAACTCTCCCGCATCCAGGCCGGCGTGCTCGCCCTGAACACCACCCGCATGTCGGTCTACGACCTCGTCGGCGACGCGCTCGCGGGCGCGGCCACCCTCGCGATGGAGCACGGTGTGCGGATCGTCGGGGACGGGGTCGAGCCGGTCCCGGTCGAGGTCGACGGACGCGAGATGTCCCGCGTGCTGGCCAACCTGCTCGTCAACGCCATCCACCGGACTCCGGCCGACGGAACGATCGCGGTCTCCGCCCGCCGGGAGGCGAACAGCGTCGTCGTGTCGGTGACGGACGGCTGCGGCGGCATCCCCGCGGAGGACCTGCCCCGTGTCTTCGACACCGGCTGGCGCGGCACCGACGCACGGACCCCGCCCGCCGGAGCGGGTCTGGGCCTGGCGATCGTCCGGGGGATCGTGGAGGCCCACAAGGGCCGGGCGGCGGTGCGCAACGTCCCCGGCGGCTGCCGCTTCGAGGTCCGGCTGCCCGCCGCCGCCTGAGGCGCCCGGCGGGCAGGCGGACCCGACCCGCCCTGCGGCCGTCCGGGCGGACGGGTCAGCCGCTTCGCAGCGGGGCCGTCGCGAACTCCGTCATCCCCTCGGCGAAGGCGACCCGCGGCTTCCAGCCCAGTTCTTCACGCAGCCTGCGCGAGGAGGCGGTGATGTGGCGGACGTCGCCGAGCCGGTACTCGCCCGTGACCACCGGCACCATCTGCGTGCCGTGCGCCCCGGCCAGGGCGGCGGCCATCTCCCCCACCGTGTGGGGCTCACCGCTGCCGACGTTGTACGCCCTCGCGGACCCCTGCGGCAGACCGGGCAGTCCGTCCAGGGCCGCGAGGTTGGCCCCGGCCACGTCCCGTACGTGGACGAAGTCACGACGCTGGCCGCCGTCCTCGAACACGCGTGGCGCCTCACCGCGCTCCAGCGCGGACCGGAACAGCGACGCGACCCCGGCGTACGGGGTGTCACGCGGCATCCCCGGCCCGTACACGTTGTGGTACCGCAACGCGATCACCCGTCCGCCCACCGCGCGCGCCCAGGCGGAGGCGAGGTGCTCCTGAGTCAGCTTGGTGGCGGCGTAGACGTTGCGCGGGTCGAGCGGGGCGTCCTCGTCCACCAGCCCGGACGCCAGCGGTTCGCCGCACTGCGGACAGGGAGGTTCGAAGCGTCCCGCCCGCAAGTCGGCCACCTCGCGCGGTCCCGGCCCCACGACACCGTGCGACGGGCACTCGTACCGTCCCTCGCCGTAGACCACCATCGAACTCGCCAGCAGCAAGGACCTCACTCCGGCCGCGGCCATACAGGCCAGGAGCACCGCGGTGCCCAGGTCGTTGCAGCCCACGTAGGCGGGTGCGTCGGCGAAGTCCTTGCCGAGGCCGACCATCGCCGCCTGATGGCAGACGGCATCGACGCCCCGCAGGGCCTCGGACACCTCCGCCGCGTCACGGACGTCCGCGTGCCTCCAGTCCACCCCGTCGGGAACCGGCGGGGGCGTGCGGTGCGCGGCGGGCAGCAGGGCGTCGAGCACGCGCACCTCGTGCCCGGCGCCGGTGAGGGCGGTGACGACGTGCGAGCCGATGAAGCCCGCACCTCCGGTGACCAGGATCAACATGTCCCGACCGTACGGCCACCGGCCCGGCCGGCGACCGTACGACGCCGACACGTCAGCGGTTCGTAAGCCTTCCCGCCGCGCGTCTTGGCCGACGGCCGCGGCGGGCACCCCGCACGACGAGCACGAGGACCGCGACCACCGCCACCGCCCCCAGCGTGACCAGCCAGTTGCGCGGGTAGTCCAGCGGCAGGACCGAGGAGTTGGCCGGCTTCCCCGGGCGCAGCATCACCGGCAGGGCGACCGCCGTCACAGCGCCCGCGACGATCAGCGCCCCGCGGACGGGGCCGCGCACGCCCCCGCGGACCAGCACCGACCCGATGAGCAGCACCAGCGGCGCGATGAGCACGTCGTGCAGCACCACCGCGCCGCCCAGCCAGATCAGAACGCCCGTCAGGTCGCCCACCCCCAGCAGCTGGTACGCGCCCACTCCCGCCAGCACCAGACCGGCCGCGCCCGTGAGCCGCCGCGTCACGCTCGTCCTCACGACAGCACTTCCAGCCGGCCCACCCACTTGGTCTGCAGCACACCGGGCCGGTTCGGGGCGATCAGGCGCACCGGGTAGCCGTGGTCGGGGGTGAGCTCCTCGTCGTTGAGACGCAGCGCCAGCAGGGTCAGCGGGTCGCGGGCGTACTCGTGCCCCATCTCGGAGACCCGGTAGCCGCCCCGCGTCTGCAGCGACACCGCCCGTACCCGGGCGTCGGGCGGGGCCCCCACGAGGTCCAGGAGGTCCATGACCCGCACCCCCGTCCAGTGCGCCGTCTTGCTCCACCCCTCCACGCAGGCGATCGGCAGTTCCGCCCCGTACTGCGGGAGGCCCCTCAGCTCATCCAGTGTCAGCGTGCGGGGCCGCGGCCCGGCCACCGTCAGGCGATAGCGGTCGGCCACGATCAGCCCGACGCCGGCAGCGGCGGCGGTGCGGTTGACCGGCAGGCCGCTCGGGCCGTGGTCCGGATGGCGTGGCGCGAGCAGGATGAGGCCCTTGAGCGGGGTGAAGGACTGTCCCACCGTGGTCACGGTGACCATGCCGGCCGCTGCCGCCAGGGCGGCGAGCAGCGAGCGCCGGTCGGCCCCGTCCTCCTGGGGCAGCGCCAGGGTTCCCGGCGACCGCCGCCTCCAGTGGGCGCGGATCTCCGGGGCCTTGACGGCGACGTGCAGCACGAGCGATCCGGTGAGCAGCCAGGCCACTGCGTAGTGCACCGGCACGAACGAGAACGGCCACGGGTACCACTGCGCGGTGTTGAGCAGGCCGGTGGCGACCTCGAACACGGCCGCCGCCACCAGCGCCGCGACCGACAACCGCTCCAGGGCGTGCCGCACCGACCGAACCGGCGGCCAGGAGAACAGTCGCGGGTAGACCGTCCACAACTTCGCCGACAGCAGCGGAACCGCCGCGACACCCGAGGCGACGTGCAGCCCCTGCGTCAGCCGGTAGCCCCACACCGGGCGGGTCGGCAGACCACCGGCCAGCCACATGGGCGGACGCTGCAGCACGTGGCTGATCAGGCCGGTGACGAAGCACACGACGAAGGCGAGTCCGAGCCAGCGTCCGATCGAGGTCGCCGTGCGGGGATCATGGAGCCTGCCGGTGAACACCGGCGGAGACAAGCGCGATCTCATGCCTCCATCACAGCCGCCGCAAGGCCGCCGCGGAACGCCCCGACCCCTTACGGAACAGGGACGTCCACTCCCGGTGGCCGGGCCCGCCGACGCGAGGCGCCCGGACGCCCCCCTACCCCGAGCGCACGCCTCTTCGGCTGGAATCTCGCGGTCCCCGGTGGTGGCGGGACGACAGACGGCCGAGGTCGGGCTATGTGTGGGGGCGAGATCACGGCCGTTGCCCTCCGGCACGCGCCCTGGCAGCGGAGGGTCAGTCGATGCGCGATCACGATCAGCCGTCACAGGCCGGTTCGGGCGGACCTCCGGGTCGCCCGAAGGAGCCCCAGGCGCCTCCACGACGGCCGCTGAGGGAGTTCACCGCAACGGCGGTCGAGCGCGCGAGGGAGAGCGCACGACGCGCGGCGGCGGCCGCCGGAACGACCGGTCCCTTCCGTCCGGAGTTCTGGCGCAGCCCGATCCGGGGGCCGTGGCTGACGTCGGTCTTCGGTCTGGTGCTGCTGTTCGGCATCCCGGTGGTGTTCGTGACCGGCGCGCTCTCGTACGCCGCGTACAACCCGGATCTGGGCCCGCTCAACGACCAGACCCCGGACAAGGGGCTGCTGGGCTTCTACCTCTTCGACTGGCCCACCCACCCCGCCTGGCTCTACCGGCTGACCCAGGGCGTTCACGTGACGCTCGGCGTCGCTCTCGTGCCGGTGGTGCTGGCCAAGCTGTGGTCGGTCATCCCCAAGCTCTTCGCATGGCCGCCGCTGCGATCGGCCGCCCAGGCGCTGGAACGGCTGTCGCTGCTCCTCCTGGTGGGCGGCGTCGTCTTCGAGTTCGTGACCGGGATCTTCAACGTCCAGCTGTTCTACGTCTTCCCCGGCTCCTTCTACACCCTGCACTTCTACGGCGCCTGGGTGTTCATCGCCGCGTTCGCCGTCCACGTCAGCCTGAGGCTCCGCCGGATGACGCGCGCCCTGCGCAGTCGCAATCCCCTCCGGGAACTGCGCATCGGCGTCCCTGGCACCCGGCCCGAACCTCCCGATGCGGACGGCCTGGTGCCGGTCGCACCAGCGGCCGCCACCATGAGCCGGCGGGGCGCCGTGGGTATGGTCGGCGCCGGATCGCTCCTGCTCCTGGCGGTCACGGCAGGGCAGAGCATCGGTGGGCGGCTGCGCGGCACGGCGCTGCTCGCCCCGCACGATCGCGATCCGGGCGGCGGACCCGACGCCTTCCAGATCAACAAGACCGCCGCGTCCGTCGGCGTGACCCCGGAGCTCGTCGGCCCCTCCTGGCGGCTCGAGGTGCACGGCGTCGGACGGCCCCTGGTCCTCTCCCGCGAGCAGTTGAGCGCGATGCCACGGCATCGCGCGGCCCTGCCGATCGCCTGCGTGGAGGGCTGGTCCACCACCGACCAGCGCTGGGAGGGCCTGCGGCTCGCCGACCTCGCGGCGTTGAGCGGTCTGCCCGGCGCCGGGAGCGTGCTGGTCGAGTCCGTCCAGCCCTCGGGGCCGTACCGCTCGGTGATGCTCCGCGGGAACCAGATCCACGACCCGAGGGCCCTGCTCGCCCTGCGGGTCAACGGTGCGTACCTGTCCATGGACCACGGCTACCCGGCGCGCGTCATCGTGCCGGCCAACCCCGGGGTCAACAACACCAAGTGGGTGCACCGACTCACCTTCCGGGCCTGACCATGGCCCGCTACCTGCGCTGGTACGGCGCCAACCCCCTGCACCTGCTCGTCCTGGTCTGCTCCCTGGCCGTCACCGGCTACGCCTGCGTACGCCTGTTCGCCGTCCGGCCCGTGGAGGTCGCGATCTGGCTGGTGGGTGCGGCGGTCCTGCACGACCTGATCCTGCTGCCGCTGTACTCCCTCGCCGACCTCTCGGCCCGCTCGGTACTGCGGCACCGGACCCGGGCCGTGCCGGGACGGGCTTGGACCAACCACCTCCGCGTGCCCGCCTTCCTGTCCGGCGTGCTCCTCCTGGTCTGGTTCCCCCTGATCCTCCGCCTGCCCGCCCCTTACCCGGGCGCCACAGGACTCACCGACGCCGTCTACCTCGGCCGGTGGCTGGCCGTCACCGCCGTCCTGTTCGGCGTTTCGGCCCTGATCCTCGCCCTCCGGCTGCGCGGGATGCGCCGGTCACGCGACAAGCAGCGACGGCGCCCACGGAGGGACGCGCAGGACCCGTGACCAGAGCCAGAGGGGGCACACCGGCGTGGATCCACCATCCGGGAGAACACGTTGCCGCAAGCACCCTTCTGCGGAAGAACCGCAGGTCACGACGCTACGCACGCCGGTTGTCACAAAACGGATGGTTGCCCGGTCAACATTTCAAAAGGGGGCAAACAAAGCTCCGCGCCCCTGTCGCACCCATCCCCCATCCATCCGAGGGCAGCCACTTGGCGACCACATTCAGCCCCGACTTGTCTCTTGGCAAACAGCTGAACACGGCCGAGATATCCGACACCGCCATCGCCCTGCTCGACGAGCAGGGGACCGTGGTCGGATGGACGCAGGCCGCCCGGCAGCTCGTCGGACTCTCCGCGGGCGACATGGTGGGCCGGTCAGCCGCCCACGTGCTGCCGTCGTACGGGGCGGCGCTGTCGATGTCGGCCTTCGTCGAGCAGTGCCGCGCCCGGAACGGCTGGCCTGGCGTGACGGCGGTGCGCCACCGGGACGGCCGCATGGTCGACACCACGCTGCGGATCTCGATGGTGCAGGGGCATGACGGCGAGACGCAGTGGCTCGCCTCCCTGATCAATGCCGGCACGTCGTCCGCCGGCTCCATCAACGGCTCGGTGCGGGGATCGCTGCTGACCCGCGCGCCGATCGGCGTCATCATCCGTGATCGGCAACTGCGGTGCACCGGCGTGAACGCAACGATGGCGAGCCACGACGGCCTTCCCCGTGACCGGCGCCTCGGGCGCCGGTTCCCCGACATCCGCTCCGGCGCCGAGGCGCGGGCCATCGAGGCGCTGATGCGGCAGGTGCTGCGGAGCGGCACCTCCAGGGTCCACGAGTACCGCACCTGGCTCCCGACGGCTCCGGGCCGGGAGCGGCCGTTCGCGGTGTCCTGTCAATGCCTCCTGGACGCGGACGACCAGGCACTGGGCGTGTGCGTCATCAGCGCGGACGTCGTCGAGGGCCGGCGGGCTCACGAGCGCCTCGCCGTCCTCGGCGAGGCCGGTGCGCGGCTCGGGAGCACCCTGGACGTGATGCAGGCCGGCCAGGAGCTGGCCGACCTCGCCGTGCCCCTGCTCGCCGACTACGTCGCCGTGGACCTGGAGCTGTCGGTCTCGTTCGGTGAGGGCCCTCCGGTCCGTGTCGGCGCCGAGGGCAGGCGCCTGCCCGGTTTCCGGCGTGCCGGGCTCGCATCGATCCACCCCGGGGTCCCCGAATCCCCGTGGCTGCGCGGCGAACCGATCGGTGTGCCCCTGGTCTCGCCCCTCACCGACGTGCTGCGTACCGGCAGGTCCCGCCTTGAGCCGACGCTCAACACCGCTCCCGGCACGTGGCTCGACACCGTGCCGGAGCTGGCGCACCGGCTCCGCGGCAACGGCGCGCACTCGATCATGATCGTTCCCATCCGGGCGCGGCGCACGCTGCTGGGAACGGCGTTGTTCGTCCGCACCGACAACGAGTCGCCGTTCCAGGACGTCGACCTGCTGCTGGCCGAAGAGCTCGTCGGCCGCGCCGCCCTGTCGCTGGACAACGCCCGCCAGTACGCCCGCGAGCACACCGCGGCCCTCACCCTGCAACGCACCCTGCTCCCCCGCCAGTTGAAGGGCGGAGCAGCGGTCGAGACGGCATCGCGCTACCTGCCCGCCGACGTGGACCACTGTGTCGGCGGCGACTGGTTCGACGTGATCCCGCTGTCGGGCGCCCGGGTCGCCCTCGTCGTCGGCGACGTCGTCGGGCACGGCCTGCACGCTGCAGCGACCATGGGAAGGCTCCGCACCGCCGTCCACACCCTCGCCGACATGGAGCTGCCCCCCGACGAACTGCTGACCCGCCTCGACGACACCCTCCAGCGGCTGGCCGAGGGTGACGACCACGCGACCCCCGCCGTCATGGGCGCCACCTGTCTGTACGCCGTCTACGACCCCGCGACCCGCCGCTGCACCATGGCGGGGGCCGGTCACCCCCCGCCCGTCATCGTCGACCCGCAGGGCCGGGTCACCTTCCCCGACCTGCCCACCGGGGCCCCGCTGGGCATCGGGCTGGGAGACCCGTTCGAGGCCGTGGAGGTGGAGCTGCCCGAGGGGAGCCTCATCGCCCTGTACACCGACGGCCTGGTCGAGAACCGGGACCACGACATCGAGGAGGGCATGCGCCGCCTGGGCACCGCCCTCGCCCGGCCGGGCCGGTCCCTGGAGGACCTGTGCGGTCTCGCGACGGAGGCCCTCCGCGGCCGGACCGCGTCCGACGACGTCTCCCTGCTCCTGGTCCGGACCCGCTCCCTCGCCCCGGACCAGGTCGCCTCCTTCGCTCTGCCCGGTGACCGGACCGCCGCCCGCCAGGCCCGGGACGTGACGACCCGTCAACTGACCGCCTGGGGCCTGGACGGGCTCGAGGACCCGGCGAGGCTCATCGTCAGCGAACTGGTCACCAACGCGCTGTGCCACGGCGCCGGCCCGGTCGTGCTGCGCCTGATCCGGCATCAGGTCCTCACCTGCGAGGTGTCCGACGCGGACGGGTGCTTCCCACGGCGGCGTCGCGCACGGTCCCTGGACGACCACGGCCGTGGCCTCTACCTGGTGGCCCAGTTGTCCCGCCGATGGGGCTGCCGGCCGGTGCCGGGCGGCGGCAAGGTCGTGTGGGCGGAGGTGGACCTGCCCGCCTACAGACGGACCGATGCCGCCACCGGCAGGTGATCGCTGCCCGTGGCCGGGAGGGTCCAGGCCGACCGCGGTTCCATACCGCGCACCAGGATGTGGTCGATCCGGGCCACGGGGAAGGACGCGGGCCAGGTCAGGCCGAACCCTGCACCCGACTCGGCCTGAGCCGAACGCAGTTGGGACGTGACCGCCGACAGGGCCCGGTCGTCCGTGGTGCCGTTGAAGTCGCCCATGAGCAGGGTGCGGGGCAGGGGTTCGGCGCGAAGGGCGCCGGCCAGAACGCGCGCGGCGGCGTCGCGTCCGGCCGTACCGAACCCGTACACAGGGGTGAACCGGACGGACAGCAGGTGGGCGACGTAGACGGCGACGGGCCCCTTGGGGGTGCGGACGGTGGCACGCAGGGCACGCGGCCAGGGCGCGATGTCGACCGCCCGGGTGTCGGTGAGCGGGTAGCGGCTCCACAGGCCGACCGTGCCCTGCACCGAGTGGAAGGGGTACGCGGCGCCCAGTGCGCTGCCGTACGCCGGCGCGTTGTCGCCCACTTCCTCGATGGCCACCAGGTCGGCGCCGGAGGCCGCCAGGGCACGGGCGGTGCGCGCCGGGTCCGGGTTCTGCTCGTTGGCGTTGTGCGTGACGACGGTCAGGTCCCCGCCGGCCGCCCGTTTGTCGGCCAGTGCCCCGCCGAAGAGCGAGCACCAGACGACGGCGGGCAGCAGGACGGCCACGGCGGCGGTCGCGGAGCGCCGCAGCAGTGCGCACAGCAGCAGGAGCGGTACGGCCAGGCCGGTCCACGGCAGGAAGGTCTCGACGAGACTGCCGAGGTGGCCGGGCCCGTTGGGGACGTGGGCGTGGCCCGTCATGACGAGTGCGGCCGACGCCGCGAGGGCGGCGGCGACGCGTCCTCGTCGCCACGTGCCCGGGCATCCGCCCGGCCGTCGTCCGCGAGCGGGTTCGGGTTCCGGCGGGGCGCCGGGTACGCGGAGGAGAGTGGTCACGGCCGGCTCACCGGTCCCCGGACCGGGCGCCGGCCGCGGACGCGGGGTCCGTCCCGGCGACCCATCGCCGTACGCCCTCCACCAGGGTGTGGCTCACGCCCAGGACGGCGTTCAGGCCCTCCTGCGGGCTGGTGCCGGGACGCTGGTGGAGGACGACGCCGAGGGCGAGATGGGCACGTCCGCGGCGGTCGGGTGCGGTGGCCGCCCACATCAGGGCGCCGCCCGCGGGGGTGCTGGAGCCGGTCTTGAGCCCGATCACGCCGGACGTGCCGAGCAGGGTGTTGGTGTTCAGGACGGTGCCGGGCACTCCGGGGACGGTGGTGCCGGGCAGGGCGACGACGGCTGCGAACACCGGATCGCGCATGACCTGCCGGGCCAGCTTCAGCTGGTCGCCGGAGGTGCTGGTGGTGGTGGCCTCGATGCCGCTGGCCCCGGTGTAGGTGGTCCGGTCCATGCCGAGGTGGTCGGCGGCCCGGTTCATCTTGACGACGAAGGCCTCCTGCGTTCCCGCGTCCCAACGAGCCAGCAGCCGGGCGACGTTGTTGCCGGAGGGGACCAGCATCAGCTCCAGCAGCTGCCGTTCGCCCAGCCGCTGCCCCTGCCTGAGCGGCACGCTGGACTCGACGCCGGACACGGACTCGTCCGCGGCCTGCTGGTCGACGGTGACCCGGGGGCCGGTCGCGCCCTCGCGCAGCGGATGGTCGCGCAGGATCACGTACGCGGTCATCACCTTGGCGACACTGGCGATGGGCACCGGGTTCTGCGCGCCACGGTCCCCCAGGTCGCCTCCGTCGCCGAGCCCCTCGACCAGCACGCTCGTCTGCCCCTCGTGCGGCCAGGGCAACGACACCGTGGGGCGGTGCTCCGGCCGCCGGCCGAGGAGACCGCCCGTCCGGGACCCGTCGCCTCCGTCGCCGTCGTCGCCCGTGGCGACGACCAGCGCGCCCAGTGCGATCAGGGTGACCAGGGCGGCCGCGCCGGCCGCGACCGGCACGGGGATGCGCCGTGCACGGAGCGACCGGGCCGCCGCGGACCGCGGTCCACCGGTGTCACGTTCGCGGGGTTCGGGGACTGGGCGCATGGACGGGGCACCTCCACGGGATCACGGCGTGGCTCTCACGCACACCGCCCACCGTGGAACGCGCTGGTGTCGGCCCGGCCGTGACCGTGCCTCGGCCACCGCTCGGCCGCTCATCCGTCGTGTATCAACGCCGTCCGGCGCTGCGCCGCGCCTCAGTCGGCCGCGGGCAACCGGAGCGTGGCGACGGCCCCGCCGTCGGGCGCGTTGGCGAAGGACAGCGACGCGCCGATGACCCGGGCCTGGCCGAGCGCGATCGTCAGCCCGAGGCCGTGGCCCCGACCGCGCTCCGAGGCCCCGGTGCGGAACCGCTGGGGCCCGTCCGCGAGCAGCGCGCGCGGGAATCCGGGGCCGTGGTCCCGTACCGTCACCGTCGTCCCCGCCACCGCGACCTCGACGGGCGCGCCGCCGTGCCGGTGGGCGTTGACGACGAGGTTGGCCACGATCCGGTCGACCCGGCGCGGGTCGGTCCGTGCGTACACGGTGCCGTCGGTGGCGAACCGTGTCCGCAGCCCGGTGCGGCCCAGCGCGTCCTCGACGACCTCGGCGAGCGGGACGGGTCTGAGTTCGGCCCGCTCGGCGCCGGCGTCCAGCCGGGAGATCTCCAGCAGGTCCTCCACCAGGTCGCGCAACACCCCCACCCGGTCCCGGACCAGGTCGGTGGCCTCCCCGTCGGGCAGCAGCCCGCTCGCGGTGACCAGGCCCATCAGCGGGGTGCGCAGTTCGTGGGCGACGTCGGCGGTGAAGCGCTGCTCGGCCGTCAGCCGCCCGAGCAGGCTGTCGGCCATCGAGTCGACGGTGGCCGAGATCTCGGTGATCTCGTCGCCGCTGCGGCCGCCGCGGCCGCCGCGGCCGTCCGTGGTCCTCGCGGCCAGGTCACCGGCCGCGATCCGGCGCGCGGTCCGTGCCACGCGCCGCAGCCTGCGGTTGGGCAGCTCGGCCGCGAGCGCCGTGAGCGGTACGACGACGGCCAGCGCGGCCAGGGAGTACTTCCACATGTGCCGGTCCAGGGCGCGCCGGGTCAGCAGGTCGGACGTCATGTCGGTGCTCATCGCCACCGGGCCGCCCCCGTACATCCGCGCCGCCCACATCTCCGGATGGTCCCCGGGGCTGTCACCGTCGTACCAGGTGGCGTGCCCGGTGCTCGGCCCCTGCCCGTGCCGCAGCCGGTCCAGCAGTCCGGCGGGCATCGCGGCGGGCGACGTCTCCAGCCCTTCGGGCGGCACTCCGTCGCGCGCGTAGTCCTCCAGGGCCCGGTCCAGCTGGGCGGTGGCCTTCGCGCCGCCGTCGTTCATCGACCGCTCCAGGGTGCTGCGGTGGACCAGCACCCCCACGGTCAGCGCGATCGCGCAGCAGGCGACAGCCACGAGGAGGGCGATCCTCCAGCGCAGCGAACGCCAGTTGAGCAGGTCCCGTACGGTGTCCACCTCAGCGCCGCAGCTTGTAGCCGAAGCCGCGGACCGTCTCGATCCGGTCGGCCCCGATCTTCTTCCGCAGCCGCTGGACGCAGAGGTCCACCACACGGCTGTCGCCGTCCCAGCCGTAGTCCCACACGTTGCGCAGCAGGGTGTTCCGGTCCAGCACGACGCCGGGGTTCGCGGCGAACTCCAGGAGCAGCCGCAGTTCGGTGGGGGCGAGCGCGACGGGTGCGCCCGCCCGGAACACCTCAAGACCGGCGGTGTCGACACATTCCCAGCCCCCGGAGCCCCCTCACAACCTCTTTTCCCTCTTTCGCCTGAAAAAAAAAAAACAAGAAAATCAAGAAGACGAGAAAAGAAAGGAAGAAAAAAAGGAA
>NZ_JARAVO010000158.1:0-22411 GCF_033792805.1 Streptomyces sp. PA03-1a | reverse complement strand
ATTTTTTTAAAGGACCCCGGCGCGCCCGAGGCCCGTCACCCGGTCGGCCACTGAGGGCGCGTCAGATGGGACCCGGGGTGTTTCTTGCCGCGGGAGAACGGTGCAGTCCGCCCTCGAGGCCCCATGCTGGAGGTGATGCTGTGATCCGCCGAGTCGGCTTGGCGGCGCCGGCCGGACACCGTCCGAGGTGCGTGCACGTGTGGACGGCAGCCGCGGCCGTGGCTCTGACGTCCGGTGCCGTGACGGGAATGGCGCATGCGGGCAGCGGAGAGCGCGCCGCGACTCCCGTGCTCACGTCTCCGGTCGCCGCCCCGCAGAGCTCCGCTTTCCCGTGCTTCTTCGTCCCGGCCGTGCCCGGCTACTGCCCGCCGCGATTGGGCCGCCCCGGAACGCCCGGCCCGCCGGGACCCCCGCGTCCGGCCGGGCCTGCGGGCCCGACGGGCCCGGGCGGCCTGACTGGAGCTGCCGGGCCGTCAGGCGCGCCGGGCCCCACAGGGCCCGCGGGACCGTCAGGCGACCCCGGCTCCGTGGGGCCCACCGGGCCGCAGGGGCCACAAGGCCCGCAGGGAGACCCGGGATCCCTGGGTCCCACCGGGCCGCAGGGCCCGCGGGCCCGCCCGGGCCCAGCGCCGTTCACGGTCTGCGGCAATTCAGCGCCAGCGGAACCTTCGTTCCGCCCGACGGGGTCACCACCGCCTTCCTCCAGCTGTGGGGCGCCGGTGGTGGCGGTGCCGGAGTGAGGCCGAACGGCAGCAACGGCACCGGTGGGGGCGGCGGCGGCTTCGTCTGGTGCACCGTCCAGGTACAGCCGGGGCAACCTCACACGGTCACCATCGGCGAGGGCGGGGCCGGCGGCCCCGCCAATACCGCAGGCACCCAAGGCGGACTCTCGCTCCTGTCCGCCCCTCCCGACAACCTCGCGCGGTCGCGCTCGCCACGGGCGGCTCCGGTGGACCCGCTTCCTCCATCGGAAGTGGCGCGCCGGGCATCGGTCTCTGCGGTCCACCCCTCAACCCGGACGCCGTCTCCCGCTCAGGCGGACCGGGCCTGAACACCGGCCAGGGCGGCCCCGCGACGAACGGCATCGTCACGCCGCCCGTGGGATTGTCGCTCATCGGCCAGCCACCGATCGGGGATTCGGGTTCGGGTGGCGACGGCGGCACCACGACAAGTCCTGCGGGCAGGCCCGGTGGGGCCGGATACATGGTCATCTGGTGGTGAGCGGGCCCCACCCGTGGCAGGCCCGGCGCGCCGCATGACGCGCCGGGCCCCGGCTCAGGAGGCCGCAGCCCCCGGAACGGAGACGAGCGGGAGAAGACCTCAGGCGTCGGCCAACTCGGCGTTCGCACGCTCCGTGATCAGTGTCAGCACCCGACCCGCGACAGCGAGGTCCTCGGCGGGGATACCGGCGTACAGCCGGGCGGAGATCCCGGCGGTCTCCGTGGTGGTGCTCTCGTGCAACTCCCGTCCGGCGTCCGTGAGCCGCATCCGGGACGCGTCTGCCGGGTCTTCCTCCAGCAGCATTGCGGCGGTCAGCTCCTCGATCACGCCGCACACGACCGGCACGTCGGTCTTGAGCGAACCGACGACGTCGCCGACGAGCTCGTCCCGGCCGATGGCCCCGCCCGCGGAAACGACGACCCGGAGCGTCACACTCTGGTGGAACGTGGCGCCGTGGCGGGTCAGCACGCCCTCCAGGAGGGCGCGCGCGGCGTAGTGCGCAAGGGCGATGACCCGGCCGTTGGCGGTGGGTGCGGGTGCGGTGGTGGTCATGACTGCTCCTCGTCGTTCTCGGTGTACGGATCAAGAGGTGCGTCGATCAGGGTCGCCAGCTCGCGGGTGAACTGCCGCGTGCGCGGGCTGTCCTGCCCCCCGAGCGGCTCCAGCAACTGGTCCAGCAGGCCCTGGACCACGCCGATCGCGCGTCGCGTGACGTCGCGCCCCTGCTCGGTCAGCGACAGCTGCATGGCGCGCGGGTCGCTCGGGTCCCGGGTGCGGTCGACGAGCCCGGCGGTCTCCAGGGCGCGGGCGAGCTTGGAGACGTACAGCGGTTCGAGGCCGGTGTGGTCGGCGAGCCGGCGCTGGCTGGGCCGCAGCCCGGAACCCGACATGCCGTACAGGGAGGCCATCACCGCGTACTGGGCGTGGGTCAGGCCCAGTGGTGCGACCGCCCGGTCGACGGCCACCCGCCATCTCATCGACAGGCGCCAGACCAGGTATCCCGGCGTGGCGCTCTCAGTTGCTGGACTCACGCCAAATACCGTACATGGCTACTATGTACATGGCTACTGAATTTCCGACTTCCGAACCGGTTCTGCCCGCGCCCTACGCCCGGTTCTGCCCGAGTCCGGCTCGGTGACGCCCACTTCGTGCACCCGGACTTGCCGATGTCTTGACGATACGTTCCATGGCCATTCAACCGAGCGTCCCCGGCGGGGGTGTGCGCCCTCCCTAAGGTCCTTGAGCGTTGCGGAAGAAGGGACTCATGGACACACTCCTCGCAGTCCGTGCTCGCGGAATCGCCAAGTACTTCGGGGACGTCGTCGCACTCGACGGCGTCGACCTCGACGTGACGCAGGGACAGATCCACGGCCTGGTCGGACCGAACGGCGCAGGCAAGACCACGTTGCTCGGCCTCCTGCTGGGCTTGGCGGTCGCCGACAGCGGCAGCCTCGGGATCCTGGGCACTCCGGTCGGGCGGGCGCTCGCCGCGCCCGACGGCGTCGCCGGCTTCGTGGACGGGCCCGGCCTCTATCCGTCACTCACCGCCCGGCAGAACCTCGCCGCGCTGGCCGCCCTCCGCGGGCAGGACGCGCGCACGGCCGGGATCGACGACGTACTGGCCCAGGTGGGACTCACGGACGTCGCGGACGACCGGGCCCGCGGGTTCTCGCTCGGCATGCGCCAGCGGCTCGGGCTCGCCGCCGCCCTGCTCACCAAACCCCGGCTGCTCGTGCTCGACGAACCGTCCAACGGCCTGGATCCGGCGGGCAAGAAGCACGTGCACGGGGTCCTGACCCGGCTCGCCGAAGAGGGGACCGCCGTCGTGCTGTCGAGCCACCGCATGGACGACCTGGAGGCACTGTGCTCCGAGGTCACCATCCTGGCCACCGGACGGGTCGTCTTCTCGGGCCCGCTGGGCAAGCTGGCCGCCGAGAACCGTGAACTCGACTACCGGCTGCTCACCTCCGACCCGGAGGCCGCCCGCGAACTGGCCCTCGGCACGACCGGAATCCGCGTCGTCGACGACGCCGGCGTACGGAACGACGCCGACCTCCTGGTCGTGCGCGCTCTGGTGCCGGCCCTCGACGAACTCGTGGTGGGGATCGTTCGGGCGGGCATCGCACTGCGTGAGCTCGCACCCGTCGTCTCGCCGCTCGAGGCGGCGTTCCTCGCCCTCACCCAGCAGCAGGAGGCCGGCCGATGACCGCGACCGTCGTCGCCGACAACGTTGTCCCCGTCCGTCGCGTCCCGGTTTCGCGCGGCTACCGCTTCGAGCTGGTCAAGCTGGTGTCGCAATGGCGGATCCGCCTGCTGGTCCTGGCCTGCTGGATCGCGCCGGCGCTCTTCGTCGCCGCGGTGAGCCGGCAGAGCACGCTCCCCGTCGACACCCTCTTCGGCCGCTGGATGCACGCGACGGGGTGGGCCGGACCGCTGGTGATGCTCGGTTTCGCGGGCACCTGGGCCCTCCCGCTGCTGACCTCGGTCGTCGCCGGCGACGTCTTCGCCTCCGAGGACCGGCTCGGCACCTGGCGGCACCTGCTGGTGGCGGTCCGCTCAGCCCGGCGGATCTTCGTGGCGAAGGCGCTGGCCAGCCTCACCGTCCTGCTGCTGCTCGTGGCCGGGATGGCCTGCTCCAGCGCGGTCGGCGGGGTCGTGGCGGTCGGCAACCAGCCGCTGGTCGGCCTCGACGGCCACCTGCTGACGCCGTCCGACGCCGCCGGGCAGGTCCTGCTCGCCTGGCTCTGTGCACTCGCCCCGACGCTCGCCCTGGCCGGGATCGGCCTGCTCGGTTCCATCGCGCTCGGGCGCTCCCCGATGGGCCTGCTGCTGCCCGCGCTCGTCGCGCTCGCGATGCAGCTCGCGCAGATGATGCCGCTCCCCGTCGTCGTACGCCTGGCCCTGCCCGGCTACGCCTTCATCTCCTGGAACGGGCTGTTCGCCGGCCCCCAGCAGCTGGCACCGCTCCTCATCGGCATCGCGGTCAGCCTGCTGTGGTCCGTGACCACGACGGCCCTGGCCTACCTCCTCTTCCTGCGGCGCGACTTCACCAACCTGACCGACGACGGCTCCGCGCGCCGCGCGCTCCTCGCCGGCGCCCTGCCGCTGGCCGGGCTGCTCGCCGCGACGGTCGCCGTCCTCACCGCGACGACGACGGCCACGGGTTCCGGGGTCGAGCAGGACAAGGTGCAGCGCTCGGTCGCCACGGCCTTCGCTCACCTGTACCGCATGCAGACCGACCAGCTCCACCGTCCCGCCGTCACCGAAGCGCAGCTCAAGGCCACGGCGGCGTGCACCAAGGGCGGCGTCACGGCCGATGCCGAAGGGCCCGGCAACGACTGGCGCTGCGTCGTCTCCTGGCACCTTCCCGGCGTCACCGCCACGGGCCAGGCCATCTACCAACTCGACGTCACTCCGGACGGGCGGTACGTCGCCGACGGCGACGGACCGAAGGAAGTCAACGGCTACTTCCTGGTGCGGACCCCGGTGGGGGACGCGCCGAACCCGCTCTGGCAGTTCGACGGCAACGTCGAACTGCTTGCCACCTCCCCGAAGGGATAACTCACCATGCAGGTCACACGTCGCCGCCGCGCGGGCGCCGAGAGGGATACCCATGCCCTCCCCGGCCGATGGTTCGGCAGCCGCAGAAGCCTCACGCTGGCCGCCGCGACCGCTGTCGTCCTCGCCACCGGTACCGGGATCGGGTTCGCCCAGACCACCCAGTTCGGCCACGACCAGGTCGGCCAGGTCACCGGCCGGGGGCAGGTCGTCTCGAGCGACCAGTACATCGCCCCGTACGGTGAGCACCTCGTCATCGACAACGGCAAGATCATGTCGTCCTCGGTCAGCCCGGACGGCACCCACCTCGCGGCCTCCGTCACCGACGGGGGCGTGGCGCTCGCCGTCGTGGACCTGAAGAGCTGGAAGGTCCAGCAGCTCGTCGGCAACTCCGCGTCCGCGGACCTGCGCATCGGCAGCAACAGCGTGGGCCAGGAGGGCCCCACGTACTCCCCCGACGGTTCGCAGCTGTGGCTGGGCCAGACCGACGGCTACACCCGCTTCACCGTGAACCCCGACGGCAGCCTCGCCAACCCGACGTCCGTCTCCGTCCCGGCGGACGGCTCCAAGCACGCCCTGGTGGGCGAGCCGGTGTTCTCCTCCGACGGCTCCACCGTGTACGCCGCGGTCAACGGCCAGAACCGCGTGGTCGCCATCGACACGGCTACCGCGACCGTCAAGCAGAGCTGGGCCGTGGGCAACGCCCCGCGCGACATGGTCGTGGTCGGCTCCAAGCTGTACGTCAGCAACGAGGGCGGGCGCCCGGCGAAGCCCGGCGAGACCACCATCAACTCGTACGGCACGCAGGTACCGGCCGACCCCAAGACCGGTGCCACCACCACCGGCACGGTCAGCGTCATCGACCTGGCCGACCCGGCGGCCGCCGTCGCGAGCATCGACGTGGGTCTGCACCCGACCGCCCTGTACGCCAAGAAGGGGGCGCTGTTCGTCACGGACACCGCCACCAACGACGTGTCGGTCATCGACACCCGCAAGAACAAGGTCGTACAGACCATCGCCACCCAGCCGTGGCCGGAGGCGTCGGTGGGCTACGAGCCCAACGCCGTCACGCTCACCGACGACGGCCACCTGCTGGTGACGCTGGGCCGCGCCAACGCGGTCGCCGTCTACCGGTACAACTCCCCGCAGGAGCCGGTCGGCTACGTCGGCCTGCTCCCGACGGACTACTTCCCCGCGGAGATCGCCACCGTAGGCGACCAGGTCGTGGTCTCCAACACCCGCGGCATCGACGCCCGCCGGCCCACCGGCAGCGCCGGGCACGGCACCCACGACACCACCTCGAGCGTGCAGCGGTTCAGGCTGCCGAGCGAGAAGGTCATCAAGTCCCAGACGGCCAAGGTCTTCCAGCAGAACGGCTGGACCAACGGCTCGGTCAAGCTCGCGAAGGACAAGGGCAAGGACAAGGGCCGCACGAAGCCGGTGGCCGTCCCGCAGCGGCTCGGCGACCCGTCGACGATCAAGCACGTCTTCATGATCGTCAAGGAGAACCGTACCTACGACCAGGTCTTCGGCGACGTCACGCAGGGCAACGGCGACCCGTCCCTCGCGGAGTTCGGCGAGAACGTGACGCCGAACCAGCACGCGCTGGCCCGGCAGTTCGGGCTGTACGACAACACGTACGACATCGGCACGAACTCCGCCGAGGGCCACAACTGGCTGATGCAGGCGGACAACCCGGAGTACACCGAGTCCTCGGCCGGAGAGTACGCGCGCAGCTACGACACCGAGGACGACGCCCTCGGCCACCAGCGCACCGGCTTCATCTGGACCGGCGCGCAGGCGCAGGGCAAGAGCGTGCGGGACTTCGGCGAGTTCCACCAGTTCCTGACCAAGCCGTCGGGCGCGACCTGGCAGAACCTTTACTGCGACACCAAGAACATGCAGGCCACCGGGCAGGACACCGCCTACAACCTGGTCTCGTCCTCGCCGATCCCGTCTCTGAACAGCGTTTCGGTGCCCGGCTTCCCGAAGTTCGACACCAGCGTCCCGGACGTCTACCGGGCGGAGATATGGAAGCAGGACTTCGAGAAGAACGGTCCGGCGAACCTGAACATGTTCTGGCTCTCCAGCGACCACACCGGCGGGCCCGCGGGCCCCGCCGCCCAGGTCGCCGACAACGACCTCGCGGTCGGCCGGATCGTCGACGAGATCTCGCACAGCACGTACTGGAAGGACTCCGCGATCTTCGTGGTCGAGGACGACTCCCAGGCCGGCCTCGACCACGTCGACGGCCACCGCGCCCCGATCCAGATCATCAGCCCCTGGGCCCGGCACGACACCGTCGACAGCCGCTACTACTCGCAGATCACGATGATCCGCACCATCGAGCAGATCCTCGGGATCCACCCGATGAACCAGAAGGACAGTGCGGCCACCCCGATGTTCGGGGCGTTCACCAAGAAGGCCGACTACACGCCCTTCACCGCGCTGCCCAACCGCACCCCGCTCACCGACGGCCTCAAGACCCCGCCCGCCTGCGGCCTGGACACCCCGGCGCCGCAGGACCCGAGCGCCGCGGCCGTCCCGACGACGAAGGTGCCTGCGGGCAAGAAGGCCCTCGCCGCGAAGTGGGAGGACTGGCAGTCCAAGCAGCGGCTGACCGGCCCCAACGCCAGGCCGGACTTCGCCAACCCCGCGCAGATGAACCACCTCACGTGGTACGAGACGCACCAGTGGACGACGCCGTACCCCGGCGAGGACAAGATCTTCGCCCCGGACGACGTCCCGGGCGCCTACATCCCGTCGGCGGAGAACGACGGCTGACGCCCGCTGATCACGGATGGGGGTCTCTGGCAGGCGGTGCCGCCGGCCAGAGACCCCCTGTGCGTCGACCTGCCGCGCTCCAGGCGGCCGTTCCGAGGACAGACCGAGCGCCACGAGATAATTGACTCGTCAAGGATTTGATACGCTCCGGAGGAAGACGGGCGGTCGCCTGACAACGGAGGCACGATGAGTTTCCTGCTGGACGAGAACGACCCCGACGACCCGACCTGGAACAGGCGCGGCGCGCTCTACGTGCCGTCGGGCCAGGGGCCGACCGTGTGGGCCGCGGACGACGTCTACACGGTCAAGGCCACGGGCGCGCAGACGAACGGGAACATCGGCTTCATCGAGGCCACCGTTCCGGCCGGTGGCGGCCCGGTGCCCCATGCGCACACGCAAGAGGACGAGACGTTCTACGTCCTCGACGGCGAGCTGGAGTTCGTGGACGGCGACCACGAGTTCACCGCCATGGCAGGGGACTTCATCCA
Source organism: Streptomyces sp. PA03-1a (assembly GCF_033792805.1). Classification (NCBI taxonomy): domain Bacteria; kingdom Bacillati; phylum Actinomycetota; class Actinomycetes; order Kitasatosporales; family Streptomycetaceae; genus Streptomyces; species Streptomyces sp. PA03-1a. Next base: position 14,360 of record NZ_JARAVO010000158.1, on the reverse strand, counting down.
CGTGCCCAAGGGCATCCGGCACGGTTTCAAGAACAAGCGCATCCACGCGGCGCGCCTGCTCTTCATCTACACGCCGCCCGGCCTCGAACAGCTGATGCTGGACCACAGCACACCCGCCCGCCCCGGCGAGGCACCGCCGCCGGTCGACGAGGACATGGGCGCCCGCGCCGAGCAGGTCATCCGGCGCTCCAGGACGATCATGCTCCCGTAGGCCCTCAGCCGCGTCGGGTGAGGGCACCCGCCTCTGCGGCGGCGGTCACCGGGCGCGTGCGGCCGACCAGTAGGTGGCCGAGTGCTCGGTCAGCGTGAACCGCATCGGTGCGTCCATGGGTCCGACGCCAGTGTCCGGCGCACCAGCGGCAACCCGGCCGCGTCCGGGCGCCCCGCGGGCCTCGGAGCAGCCTCCAGGACCCGCGGGGGCGTGGCGCGGGGGCATTGATGCCGACGCGTCAGGCACACGGCCGCCGCCCCGTCACACTCTCGCGCGGACGAGGTCGATGAGCTTGGCCTCGGACTTCTTGTCGGCGTCCCGCTTGAGGGTGACGACCTGGATCGTGCACAGGCGGTCGTCGACGGTGAACGCGGTCATCATCGAGTTGTCGACGTCCTCCGAGCCGGCCGTCTTCGGGGAGCCGATGCTCAGGGTGACGGAGTGGTAGGTGTCGGGGTTCTCCCAGGTGCAGACGCTCTCCCCCACACCGGCGTCGGGGTGCCCGCCGTCGTTCTCGCCGATGAGCGGGGTGACCTCCTCGGGCTTGAGCAGGGTGCAGGCATCGACCTCCTTGCCGTCCTCCGGCGATCCGCCCGAGGCCGCTTCCTTCCCCTTGGCAGCGGAAGCAGGGCCGGACTGCGCGGGGGCCGCCTTCGCGCCGGTGTCCGACGAGCCGCAGGCGGTCGCAGTCGCGGCGAGGAGCACCAGGCCGACGATTGCCAGAGGTGAACGCATCACTGTTGGGTCCTCCGATGGTGGCGCGGCGGGCCGGAGGGGCACTCCGACCTCGTGTCCCGGCCCCGGAAGACGTCACCTCACGCCCGGCCAGTTGCGGACTCCTGTCACAGGGCGGCAACCGAATGTCATCGCCGTGCGACAGCCGTGTTCGCCGTGCCGGCGGCACGGCGAACACGGCCGCCCTTGCGGCGGCACCGCCTCACACGGACTCGGGCGCCTCCACGGGGTGCGCCGGCGGGGCGATGAGCGACGCCACGGGGTTCGTCACCGTGCGGCAGCGGGTCCAGCCCGCCGCCTCACCGTCGGTGGGCGAGGCGACCTCCGTGGGCTCCGTGGCGGGGGCGGTACCGAGCAGCCCGCGGTCCCGGCAGTAGTCGTCGTCGTAGATCGTGGAGAGGTAGCGGTGCGGCCCGTCGGGGAACACGGCCACGATGCGTGCCTCGGCGGAGTAGGTGCGGGCCGCCCATCCGGCGACGAGGGCGACGGCACCGACGCTCCAGCCGCCCGACGCGTAGTGGGAGCGGGCCAGGGCACGGCAGGTGTGCACGGCCTCGGCCGCGGCGACCCAGTGCACCTCGGTGAACTGCTCGTACGCCACGTTGCGCGAGTGGATGCTGCTGCCCAGGCCCCGGACGAGACGGGGCCTGACGGGCCGGCCGAAGGTGATCGAACCGACGGTGTCCACCCCGATCACGTGCAGGTCCGGGTTGACGGCGCGCAGCGTGCGGCTGATGCCCGCCGAGTGGCCGCCGGTGCCGACGCTGGTGACCAGGACGTCGACCCGGCCCAGTTGCTCGATCAGTTCCGCCGCCAGGGGCGTGTAGGCGTCGGCGTTGTCGGGGTTGTCGTACGGGTCGGCGCACCAGGCCCCCGGTTCGGCCGCCAGGAGTTCGGTCACGCGCCGGCGGCAGGCCTCCTGCCAGCCCTCGTAGGGGTGGGCGTCGCGGACGATGTCGAGACGGGCACCGCGTGAGCGCAGCAGGCGCTTCATGTCCGGCTCCAGGTCCGGATCGGTCACGAGCGTGACCGGGTGGCCGAAGACCCGTCCGGCGAGCACCAGTCCCAGGCCGAAGGCGCCGCTGGTGGACGCCACGACAGTCGCGCCGGGAAGGAGGTCGCCGCGCTCGCGTGCGCAGCCGACCATGTGGAGGGCGGAGCGGTCCTCGATGGCGCCTGGGTTGGCGCCTTCCAGCTTGGCCCAGAAGCCGCGTCCGGGAGAGGTGAGGGGGTGGGAGATCCACAGCAGGGGCGTGTCGCCGACCGCGGAGGCGAGGTCGTGGCCGGTGGTGGGCTCGTTCATGGTGTCCGCTTTCTGGAATCGGGAAGAGTGCCGTGCACGGCTCACCCACCGCCGGTGCGCACACGGGCAGGGGTGAGGGACCGTCAGCCGGTCCGGGGGGCGTCTTCTAGATGCGCCAGAGGCAGAGGACGGACGGCGCCGCAGTCGCTATGCGGGCGTCGGGGGCCGGGTCGCTCCCCGGTGTGTTGTGCGAGGCGGGCACCTGTCCGGGCGCCGCTTCGGCGGCGCCGGTCTGCGCGGGGCCGGTACCGTGCTCGCGTGGTCCGGTGCGGGACCCCGGGAGCTCGGCGGAGCCCGGGGAGCAGTCCTCACCGGGGTGGTGGGGAGTGACGGGGTGCGGCCGCTCCTGCGCGTTCTTCAGATGAACGTGCGGGTGCGGGCAGCTGCGGGCGTGCGCGGGCGAGCCGGCCACGGTGAAGCAGAATGCGGCCAGCAGCGCAACGAGGAACGTCGGGCACGTTCCGCGGTGGCGGCCTCGCACAGGCCGCACATTACGCCATGGAACATCCCGGAACGCGCTCAGGCGTGCGGCGGTTTGCCGCTCAGATGGTGATCCGCGAGGTTGAGCACCTCGTCGACGAGCCTGCGCAGATGGCCGTCGGAGAGTGCGTAGATCACCCTGCGGCCCTCCTTGCGGGAGGAGACCAGGCCCGCGATCCGGAGTTTGGCCAGGTGCTGGCTGACGGCGGGACGTGCGGCGCCGACCCGCTCGGTCAGCGTGGAGACGTCCGCCTCGCCCCCGGTCAGCGTGTGCAGCAGGGCGAGGCGGGTGCGGTCCGCGAGGAGGCTCAGGAGCTCGGCCCCGCGGACGTAGTGCTCGGTGCCCGGTTCCCGCGGGTGCGCACCATGCGCAGGTGACAGGTGCATGCGTGCGTTCATATGCACATAATGGGGGGAAGGCTCAGCCCGTGTCCACCCACGACTCCCCGGAGGCGGTCCCATGAACGGCCGGCACACGCACCCTCAGCACGACCACGGCCACGGGCAGGAACACGGGCACGACCACGGGTACCCGCACGGCCACGGCCACGACCGCTCGGCAGGCCACGGCCCCCGGAGCCGGGCACGCCTGCGCCACCGGCTGGGACACCTCCTGCGCCCGCACTCGCACGAGTCCGCCGACAAGGTGGACAGGGCCCTGGAGTCCTCCGCCGAAGGCATGCGGGCCCTGTGGATCTCGCTCGCGGTCCTCGGCGTCACCGCGATCGCCCAGGCCGTGGTCGTCGTCCTGTCCGGTTCGGTAGCCCTCCTGGGCGACACCGTCCACAACGCGGCCGACGCCCTCACCGCCCTCCCGCTCGGCGTCGCGTTCGTCCTCGGGCGGCGGGCCGCCACGCGGCGCTTCACCTACGGCTACGGCCGGGCCGAGGACCTCGCCGGGATCGTCATCGTCCTCACGATCACCGCGTCCGCGGGCTTCGCCGCCTGGACCGCCGTCGACCGCCTCCTGCACCCGCGGGACGTCGCCTACCTGCCCGCCGTGGCCGTCGCGGCGGTGCTCGGCTTCATCGGCAACGAATGGGTGGCCCGCTACCGCATCCGCGTCGGACGCAAGATCGGCTCCGCCGCGCTCGTCGCCGACGGCCTCCACGCCCGCACCGACGGCTTCACCTCGCTGGCCGTGCTGCTCGGCGCCGCGGGCGCCGCGCTGGGCTGGCGCCTGGCGGACCCCATCGTGGGCCTGGCCATCACGGCGGCCATCCTGCTGGTGCTCCGCGACGCCGCGCGCGAGGTCTTCCGCCGCGTCATGGACGCCGTCGACCCGGCGCTGGTGGACGACGCCGAGCGCGCCCTGCGCGAGGTGCCCGGCGTCCGGGAGGTGGGCGAGCTGCGCCTGCGCTGGATCGGGCACCGGCTGCGCGCCGAGGTCGCCGTGGTCGTCGACGGGAACCTCACCGTGCGTCAGGCCCACCACACGGCTGTCGCGGCCGAGCACGCGCTGCTGCACGCGGTCCCCCGCCTGACCGCCGCCCTGGTCCACGCGGACCCCGCACCCGTCCCCGGTGCGGCCGACCCGCACGCCGAACTGGCCCATCACGCCGCCTGAGAGGCACGACCCGGCCCGCGGGCGCGCCCGGAGGACCCGATCGCGCTTCCTCCCTGACGGCACCCGCGGGCCGACCCGATGCGGCGTCAGCCCGCAGGACCCGAGGTGCCGGACACGTCCGGAAATGCCGCCGTCGCGCGCGCATTCGCCGTGACATTGCTGGGCATATCTTCCGATATGCATCAGATTCGACACCTTCGACTGGTTCCTCCACCCCGTGCGCATGAGTGCGGCGGCGGCTGTCACTGGGTGAGGTGGGCGCGTGGGCATAGTGGGGATGACCTTGACCGTCGTGATCCTCGTGCTCGCTGGAGCGGGGCGGCGGCTCCGCCGATACCCCGGCGGCTGGAGATTCGCGCTCTCCGGCCGTCATGAAGCCGACAGGGACGCCCTGGACCGCGCCCGGCGGGCCGTCCGCAAGCTGCGGCGCCGGGCGCGGCGCGAACTGGCAAGGGCGCGGGCGCAGGTGGCACGGGCCGATCGTGCCCACCGGCGTCGCGTCGGCGACGCCGAACGGCACCTCGCGCGGCTGCGCCGGCCCGGGAAGGGCGCCTTCGTCGCGGCACTCGGGAAAGTGTCCCTGCACGCGCACGTGATGGTCATATCCGGGCGGGAGACGAAGGTGCTGCAGCTGGACGGCCTGCAGGTGCGGTTCGAGCACAGCCCGACGGGCCATCACCTCTACCTCAGGCGGCCGGACGGGGTGCACCTGGAGTCCTACCCGCCCGGGGAGCACGGCGAGGACGGCGTGCGCCGCTTCAGCGTCCGCGTCGAGAACGCCGTCGCCAAGGAGAACAGGTTCCGCACGGAGCTCGCCACGGCCGTCAAGAAAGCGGAGGACGCCCTCAAGGCGGCGCACGCCGATACCGGTCCCGCTCAGGACGCCCGCAGGTGGCTGGGCATGCTGACCGCCCGCCAGATCCGCGACCCGGCACTCGCCGGAGCACTCGCGGGCCTGGAAGCCGCCCGGGACCGGTGGCAGGGGCTCACGGGGCGACGCCCTCCGCCGTAGGCGGGTGGAACGGCGCCCTCACCGCGGCGGGCGCTCCGGCCGCTGCGGCTCGACGGGCGACGTGAAGGCGTCCCAGTCGGCGCGGCCACCGGCCCCCATGACGGCGGTGGCGGACCCCAGTTCCGCACCTGAACGGGCCCGCAGCTCGCGCCGGGCCATCCACGAGACCACCGGGGGGAACAGCGGCCGCAGCGGCTGGCAGAAGCGCAGCCACGGTGGCGCGTACACATGGTGTGCGCGACGTGCGATGCCCGTGGCGAGCCAGTCGGCGACCTGGACGGGCGAGTGGACGCGCCGTGCGAACGACGGCTGGTTCTTCCGCAGGGCGCGCAGTACGGGGTGGTCGTCCAGATCGACGATCATGTCGGTGCCGGTCCAGTGGAGGTAGGCGATGCCGACGGTGACGCCGTCGGGCTCGACCTCGCCGCGCAGGGCCTGGGCGAAGGACTCGGCGCCGGCCTTGGAGGCGCAGTAGGCGCTCATCAGCGGGGCGGCGGAGAAGGCGGCGGTCGAGGCGATCTGCAGGAAGTAGCCGCGGGTCCGCGTGAGCTGGGGCAGGAAGGCCCTGGCCGTGTTCGCGGCCCCCACCAGGTTGACGTCGATGACGCGCTGCCAGAGTTCGGCTTCGGTGTGGGCGAAGGGCCCGCCGGCGGCGATGCCCGCGTTGGCCACCACCACGCTGGCGGGGCCGAGTTCCTCGTCCACCCGCCGGGCCGCGTCTTCGAGTGCCGGGCGGTCGGTGACATCCGCCTCGACGAAGATGTTCGGGCGGGGCAGGGCGGCCGCCGCCTGACGCAGGGTCGCCTCCTCACGGCCCAGCAGCGCGACCCGCATGCCGGCTGACGACAGGTGCAGGGCGAGCGCCTCCCCGACTCCCCGGGCCGCGCCGGTGACGACGGCCACGCGCCCCTCCAGCGGGGCCGTCGCCCTGCGGTTGCGTACGCTGGTACCGGTCGTCATCAGGGGCACACCGTTCAATCCTGGTCCGGAAGCGGGGGCACCACCGAGTGAAGCCGAGGTTCGGGCCCGGGGTCGCGTGCCGCGTCGGACGGCCGCGGGGCGGCCACTCGAACGGAGGCCTGGACACGTGCGACGTACGCACACGGCGCCGGACGCACGCTGTCCCACGGCGGACGAGTCGAAGGAGAAGGCGATGAACACCCACCGGGCCGGCCGTACGGCCGTGCGCCGCGATGTGCACCGCAGCGGCCGTGTGTGGAGCGAGCACGCGCTCCGTGTCCTCGCCGACACCGGCACCGCCCTGGTGACCGCCTGTGCTCCCGGCGCGCAGACCCGCTGGCCCGTCGCCTACGCGCAGGCCCGCGCCACCGGCGACCGCACGGTGCGCACCGACGGGATCGACGCCCTCGCCACGGGACGGTGGGAGCTCACGCCCGGGCGGTGGCAGGAGACCGAGCTGCGGATGTGGAAGCCGCCCACCGCCTGGTTCAGCGTCAACGCCTTCTACACCGGGGCCGGGCTGCGGAACTGGTACGTGAACTTCGAGCGCCCCACGATCCGGACCGCCGACGGGTTCGACACCTTCGACCTCATCGTGGACCTGCTCGTCGCCCCCGACCTGAGCAGCTGGGAGTGGAAGGACGAGGACGAGTACGCCCACGTCCGCAGGCTCGGCGTCGTCACCGACACCGAGCACCGGGCCGTCGACGCGGCCCGCGAACAGGCGCTGGCGATGCTCGAGGAGCGTTCCGGACCGTTCGGCGAGGCCGCCACGTGGGCGGCATGGCGATGGGAACCGGCCTGGCCCACACCGCGCCTGCCGCTCGCCGTACCCCAACGCGCAGGCCGGGAAGGTCACTTGTAAGGAGCGCTCGCGGGGACGGGATCAACCCCGCACGGCCGCCGACCAGTCCCGGGAGGCGTCCGCGCCCCAGCTCGCCAGCAGACGCAGCGCCTCCTCCGACGCCGAACCCGGCTCGGCGTGGTAGGTCGACAGTGACTGCTCCTCGTCGCCGGGGAGCGCGAGGGTCTCGTAGCGGAGGGTGAGCGCGCCCGCCAGCGGGTGCAGCAGCCGCATCCCGCCGTGCGACTTCCGCTTGACGTCGTGGGCGGCCCACAGCGAGCGGAAGTCCGCACTCCTCATGGAGAGCTCCCCGACCAGCGCCGCGAGTGCCGGATCGTCGACGTGCCGGCCGGCGTCCATCCTCAGCTGGCCCACCACGTCGGCGGCCTTGGACTCCCAGTCGGCGAAGAGCCGCCGGGCCGCCGGGTCGAGGAAGGTGATCCTGGCCCAGTTCCGGTCCTCGGGGGCGCGCTCCGCCCAGTCGCCGAAGAGAGCGGACGCCGAGCGGTTCCACGCCAGCACGTCGGTGCGGCGGCCCCACACGTACGCGGGGACGCCCTCCAGGGCCGACAGCAGTTCCCGGAGCTCCGGCCGTACCTGCCGGCGCTCGGGCGCGGGCCGCGGCTTGCGCCGCTTCGGCTTCGCCAGGTGCAGCAGGTGGGCGTGCTCCGCCTCGGAGAGCCTGAGCGCCCGCGAGATCGCGCCCAGCACCTCCACGGACACGTTGCGGCCGTTGCCCTGCTCCAGGCGCGTGTAGTACGCCACGGACACCCCGGCGAGCTGTGCCAGCTCCTCGCGCCGCAGGCCCGGCACCCGGCGCCGGCCGTACTCGGCGAGCCCGATGTCGGCCGGCTTCAGCCGGGCCCTGCGGGTGCGCAGGAACTCGTTGAGCTCCGAGCGCGCGTCGAGGTGCCGCCCGGCGCCGGGTCCCGGACCGGGGTCCGGCCCGTCTCCCGGGCCGGTGCGGAGGTCGGGGTGGGTGGCCATGCGCTCCAGTATCACGCCGGATGCCGGGCGGAACCTGTCCCTGCCGGTGGTACTCACCCGGGACGTGGGCAGAGCGGGGCTCTGGGTGACGCCGTACGGCCGGAGCAGCCTGAACGAGCCCTGGAGACGACCACCCGGGGTCACGCCATCCCCGGGACACGCCCTCCGTTCCCGCTTCGGATCGCGTGCCGCTCGACCCGTCCGCCCGTGCGGCGTCGGGTCACACACAGCCCATGGACCACGAAGAATGACGGAAACGACCACCACAGGTCCGTCCACCCCAGCGCGCGGACGGGACCGCCTCCCCGGGAAGGCCCTCTTCGGCCTCTTCCTCAGCGGGTTCGTCGGCATCCTCACCGAGTGCCTGCCCGCCGGCCTGCTGCCGCAGATCAGCGGCACGCTCCACACGAGCGTCTCGCTCACCGGCCAGACCGTGACCATCTACGCCCTCGCCACCGCGATCGGGGCGATCCCGCTGACCCGGGCGACGGCGAGGTGGCCCCGCAAGAACGTGCTGCAGCTCGCGCTCGGCACGGTCGCCGTCGCCAACGCCCTCACGGCGCTGTCCGACGACTACGCGCAGACCCTCGTGATCCGCTTCGCCGCCGGCCTCGGCACCGGGCTCGTCTGGCCCCTCCTCGGCGGTTACGCCGCCCGGCTCGCCCCCGAGGGACGCCAGGGCCGCGCCATCGCCATCGCCCTTGCCGGAACCCCCGTGTCGCTGGCGCTGGGCGTCCCGCTGGGCACCTGGCTGGGCGCCCTCGGCGGGTGGCGGCTCGCCTTCCACGCGTCCGCCGCCCTGACCGCGCTGACCATGGTGTGGATCCTGGCGACGCTGCCGAACCTGCCCGGCCGGTCGGCCGACGAACGCTTCACGGTCCCGCAAGTCCTGCGCCTGCCGGGGCTGCGCACCATCCTGTTCGCCCTCGCCACGTACATGGTCGCCCACAACATCCTCTACACCTACGTCACCGACTTCCTCGGGTACCTGGGCATGGGCGGCCAGGCGGGATGGGTGCTGTTCGCCTTCGGCGTCACGTCCATCCTGAGCGTCCTCGTCGTCGGCACCCACATCGACCGGCACCTGCGCAGGCTCGTCGTGGGCAGCACCGCGCTGTTCGCGCTCACCGTGCTCGTGCTCGCGGTGTGCTCCGGCGTGCCCGCGCTGGTCTACGTCGCCGTCGCGGCGTGGGGCTTCGCCTTCGGCAGCTCCCCGAGCCTGTTCATCGGCGCCGCGATCAACGCGACGGGGGCGGCCGCCGACGTCGCGCAGTCGATCACGATCACGGTCTTCTCCTCGTCCATCGCCCTGGGCGGCCTCATCGGTGGCCTCCTGGTCTCGGACCTGGGGACCGCGTCGATCACCTGGGCGGCGCTGGCCCTCCTGGTCGCCGCCGCCGCGGCCGTGACCGGGGGCAGGAGGCACGCCTTCCCCGCGGGCGCCTGAAGCCGGGGGCCGGGGCCGGGCGGCCGACGCCGTGGCGGGGCGTACCGCGTACGCCCCGCCCGACGGTGACCGGGTCAGGCCCCGACGCGGGGCGGGGTCGGCGTCCCGTACACGCGCTTGGCGTGCGAGGCGTACAGGCGCGGGGCCAGCAGCGGCATGACCAGCCGGGGCGCCAGCGGGGCGTGCGAGAGGACCGCCTTGATCACCTCGGGGTCGCCCTCGTACATCACCATGCCGAAGGCCAGCGGCAAATCCTTCTTCGGGCTGTTGGCCATGCCGTGCTCACCGAGCTCCGCCCACTCCGCCGCGGTGATGAACTCCTCGGCCAGCGGGAGGATCTCCTTCTCCTCCAGGGCCATGTGCTCCAGGAGCCGGCTCAGCAGTTCTTCGAGGGCCGCGGCGAGGGCCTCGCCGTCCTGGGCGGTGGAGCGCCACCCCGCCAGGAGCGCGGTCACCCCGCTGAGGGCGGTGTCGATGCCGTGGTGCTGCGCCTCCATCGTGGGCACGATGGCCGCGGTCCGCTCACCGCCGCGCTCCAGGAGGCGCGGCCACACCACCTTGTCCTCGCCCTCGTGGTGCAGGTGCAGGATCAGGCACACCTTGTCGGCATGGTCCGCCACGATCCCGGCGCGCCGGGTGTCACCGGCCTCCACGTCCCGGACGAGTTGCGGGAGCAGGCGGAACTCCCGGCGCATCATCGTGTGCGCCATGAACATGTCGCGCACATCGGCCATGGTCTCGCTGACTGTCGGTACTGCTGCCACTGCTGGAGCCTCGATTGGTGGGGTGATCGCGGAAGGGAGCTTCGGATGCTGTCAGCGGCAGCGGCCTGCGCACATCGGGAGAATTCCCGATCCCGCGGCGGAGTCCGCGCCGCACGGCCGCCCGGCAGACGCCGGAGGGCGGTCGGGAGTTCTCCCGATGCCCGGGAGAGCCCGGCTGCGCCAGCATCGGAAGGGCTCCACCCCGGCGGTCCGTCGGAGCCGCGGATTCGCGGGGACCCCCGCCCGCGAACGCAGCACCCCGTGGTCGAGCCGGTCGGGGGCTCGCCACGGGGGTCGCTCCCGGCCCCACGGGCGGGGAAGGACCCGTACGTTGCTACCCTTCGGCGAGAATTGTCCGCATGACCACGACGGGGCACGCCGCCCCCGGTACCCGGTGGTCACCACCCACAGGTCCCCACAGGTCCCCTCGGATGAGCGCATCCCTCCCGGCACAGACCCGCGTCAGCCCCGTCTTCGTGGGCCGCGAGGCCGAGCTGGCCGAGCTGCTGCGGGCCGCCGGGGCCGCGGACGGCGGCGACCCCCAGGCCGTCCTCGTCCGGGGCGAGGCCGGAGTGGGCAAGACGAGGCTGGTCGGGGAGCTCCTGCGGTCGCTGGAGCCGAGGGCGGCCGTCGCGGCGGTCGGTGGCTGCGTCGAGGTCGGCGGCGACGGCCTGCCCTTCGCCGCGTTCTCCGAGGCCCTGCGCGTGCTGTGGCAGCGACTGCCCGACGAGGTGCGCGCGGCGAGCGCGGGCCATGAGGACCTCCTCGCCCGGATCCTGCCCGACCCGGGCGGCGTGACGCCCGTCGACCACCGGGACGACGACGTGACGCGGCTGTTCGAGCTCACCATCCGCGTCCTGGAGCGCCTCGCCTCGGACCGCCTGGTCGTGCTCGTCATCGAGGACCTGCACTGGGCCGACGCCTCCACCCGCAACCTGCTGGGTTACCTGTTCCGCACCAGGCGCCGCGGCAGGCTGCTGCTCGTGGGGACCTACCGGTCCGACGACGTCGACCCCCGGCACCCGCTGCGCCCGCTGCTCGCGGAGCTGGGCCGGCTCAGATCCGTACGCCGTGTGGCGCTCCCCCGGTTCACCCGGGGCGAGGTCGGCGGACAGCTCACCGGCATCCTCGGGGCGCCACCGGACCCGGCGGTCCTCGACGACGTCTTCGCCCGCTCCGACGGCAACGCCTTCTTCGTCGAGGAGCTCGCCGGCGCCGGCCGGGAGCGACCGGGCCCGGGGCTCCACGACCTCCAGGAGCTCCACGACGTGCTGCTGACCAGGCTGGAGGCGTTGCCGGAGACCAGCCGGCGCATCCTGCGCACGGCCGCCGAGGGCGGGACGGTGACCGGGTACGCACTGCTGCGGGAGGTGGCGGGGCTGCCCGAGGACGAGCTGATCGAGGGACTGCGCGCGGCCGTCCTCGCCCACGTCCTCGTCCCCGAACCGGGCGGCGCGGACTACCGGTTCCGGCACTCGCTGGTGCGCGAGACCGTCAGCGAGACCCTGCTGCCGGGCGAACGCGCGCTGATCAACCGCCGGTACGCGCAGGCGCTGGAGGCCGACCCCACGCTCGTGCCCGCCGTGGAACTGTCCTGCCGTCTGGCCCGCCACTGGCACGCCGCGCAGGACTCCGTGAAGGCCCTGCGGATGAGCGTCGCGGCGGCCGAGGAAGCGCGTCACTGCTACGCCTACGCCGAGCAGCTGTGGCACCTGGAACGGGCGCTCCAGCTGTGGGACCGGGTCCCGGACGAGGCCCGTGCGGCCCTGCCCGCCCCGCGCTGCCCGCAGACGTACCCGCGCGGTGGCGCCGGGCACGCGGGGCCCGGGCTCGACGGGACCGGGCCCGCCGCGCCCCGGCTCGACGGGAACGGACGCCTCCGCCTGGAGCTGCTCGCGACCGCCACCGTCGCCGCGCTGCACAGCGGCAGCCTCGACACGGCACTGCGCCTGGCCGACGCCGCCCTGGAGGGCCTTCCGCCGGAGGACGAGCCGCACCGGCTGCGCGCCGCGTGGTTCCGCACCCAGCGGTCCCGGCTGATCCAGGGGCTGAACCGCGGCGACGGATGGCAGGACCTCGAGACGGCGCGGAAACTGGTCGACGGGCTGGCCCCGTCGCCGGTGCACGCCGACGTCCTGGTCCACATCGCCAACTGGAGCGCCGTCCACCGCCCCGGTACGGACCACCGGGCCGCCACCGACGAGGCCGTGCGGTACGCGGCCTCCGTGGGCGCCGAGGCACTGGAACTGCACGCCCGCATGACCAGGTGCCTGCTGGACGCCGGGACCGACCGCGAGGGCGCCGGCATCACCGAGCTGTACGAGGTCAGACGGCGGGCGGAGGAACTGGGCGAACTCGGCATCGCCGGGCGGGCGAACCAGAACCTGCCGTCGATCCTGGAGGGCATGGGCCGTTCCGAGGAGGCCGTCGCGGCCGCGGACCACGGCATCGCGCTGTGCCGCTCGCTTGGGCTGGCCGACCACGAAGCATGGGTGCACTCCAACAGGGCGATCAGCCTCTTCTCCCTGGGCCGTTGGGCGGAGTCCGAGGCGGCCCTCGACGAGGCCGCCTCGGTCGCCCGGTCGCACCTGCCGCGCTGGACGTTCGCGGCCCGCCGCGCGTACCACCTGCTCCACCGCGGTGACGCGGACGGGGCCGCCCGGCAGTTGGCGCTCGCCGAGCGACTGCGCGGCACCGAGCGGCTGCGGGCCGAGCTCCTCGTCGCCCTCAGCCACTGCACGATGGAGATCGCGGCCGCCCAGGGCCGTCTCGCGGACGCCCGGGCCGAGTTCCTGCGGGCCGACGCCGCGGGCCTGACGACCGGACCCGTCCGCTGGTCGCTGCCACTGCTGCGCACCGCGGCGGCGGTCGAGGCCGAGGCCCGTCGGTCCGCCGCCCTCGGCGGGGCCTCGCCCGAGGTCCTCGCCGCGGTACGCCGCGCCGCCGGCCGGCTCGACGTCGTCTTCCCCGTCTGGGCGGCGTACGAGCGGCTGCTCCACGCGGAGTTGGGACGCGCCGAGGGAGCCGACGACCCGGCCCTGTGGTCGAAGGCCGTGGCCGACTTCACGGCGGCCGAGCGTCCCTACGAGACGGCGGCGGCACTCCTCGGCGAGGGACGCGCCCTGCTCACCACCCACCGGCACCGCGCCGCGGCACTCGACCGGCTCGGCCGGGCACGGCGCATCGCCACCGGCCTCGGGGCGGGCCTGCTCCTCGCGGACGTCGAAGCGGTGACGCGCCGGGCCGGCACGCGCCCGGCGGACGAACAGGCCCCGCCCGCGACCGCCGCCACCGCGGCGGAACCGGCGATGCCCTTCGGGCTCACCCCGCGCGAGTCGGAGGTGCTGGGGCTGGTCGCGAGGGGGTACAGCAACCGCCGGATCTCCGAAGAGCTCCACATCTCGCAGAAGACGACGAGCACGCACGTCTCCAGCATCCTGGCCAAGCTGGGCGCCTCCAGCCGCACCGAGGCCGCGGCGATGGCGCACCGCCACGGGCTCCCGTCCTCCCCCTGACGGATCCCGCATTCGGGAATTCTCCCGATGCCCGGGGCGACTCCGGCCTGCCAGCATCGGGCCCGACGTCACAACATGCTTCGGCCAGGAGTCCGTACGTGAGGCACGACCACGACCCGCCGCTCAGGGAGCGGGTGGACGCCGCGCGCAACCGCGCCGCGATACTCAAGGCAGCCGCCCGTCTCTTCGCCGAACACGGCGCGGACGGCGTCTCCATGGACCGGGTCGCCGTCGCGGCGGGCGTCGGCAAGGGCACCGTGTACCGCCGCTTCGGCGACCGGTCCGGACTGGCCTCCGCGCTCCTGGCCGCCCGCGAACGCGAACTGCGGGAAGCCGTCCTCGACGGCCCGCCCCCACTCGGCCCCGGAGCCCCGGCCGAGGACCGCCTCGCGGCGTTCGTCACCGCCTACTTCGACCACGTGGCCGGGCACCTGGACCTCCTCCGCGCCTCCCAGACCGCGCACCCGGGCGCGCGCCACCGCACCGCCGCCTACCGCTTCTGGCACGACCACCTGACGACCCTGCTCGCCACCAC
>NZ_JARAVO010000157.1:0-22469 GCF_033792805.1 Streptomyces sp. PA03-1a | reverse complement strand
GGGCAAGCAGTACGTGGTGTCCAAGGACAACATCAACGGCCTGGAGTGGACCCTCGACCCGTCCACCATCTTCCGCTTCTGGGAGATCCAGAAGGGCGTGACCCAGTAGCCGGTGCGAGGGCGGGCGTCGGCCGGCGGGGACGGTGAAGGGCTCGCGCGGCTCTCCCATCGCGACGACGATGCGCGCAGCCGCGGCGGCCGCGCCCCCTCACGGCCGCCGCGTTGCGCGGCGTGCCGCCGCCACTGCTCGCGGCCCCGGTCTTGGCGGGGTCGAACGGTGACGACGCCGGGCATGCCTTGCCGTGCACGCATAGACTCTTGCTCATGACGCAAGACGATGGTGATCTGGACAGTCTGGTGCGCAAGCGCATCCGCGCCCTGCGTGTGGCCCAGGGCTGGTCCCTGGAGGACCTGGCCGTGCGCGCCAACGTCAGTCAGTCCACGCTCTCCCGCATCGAGAACGGGCAGCGGCGCCTGGCGCTGGACCAGCTCGTCACCCTCGCCCGCGCCCTGGACACCTCCCTGGACCAGCTGGTGGAGACCGCGTCGGACGACGTGGTCTCCCACCCGACGATCGACCGGGCGCGCGGGCAGATGCGCTGGCCGATCAAAGCGGAACCCGGCATGACCGTCATCCGGCAGCGCATGACGAACCCGCCGCCCGACCACCCCTCGGGCATGCGTGCCCACCCGGGCCGTGAATGGCTCGTCGTCCTGTCCGGGACCGCGGTCCTGCTCCTGGGCAACCGTCGCCTGCGGATCGAGACCAACCAGGCGGCGGAGTTCCCCACGATGCTCCCGCACGCCATCGGGGCCGAGGGCGGACCCTGCGAGATCCTGGGCATCTTCGACCGCGACGCCCGCCGCGGCCACCAGCGCGGCGAGGCCACCGGGAAGGCGTCACCGTGACGGTTTGCGCCTGCCGCAGCGCGGCCGGGCATCGGCTTGCGCATTCCGGAAGCCGCTGGGCCGCCCGCGGACGCCCGCCTAGCGTGGGCGCCATGAATCACCCCCACCCGCACGCAGCGGACCATGCCGCGCCCCACGTCCACGAGCACGAGCACGAGCACGAGCACGATCACGATCACGACACAGCCGTTCAGGCGGAGATCCTCGACCTGGACGCCGAAGTGCTCGCCGAGCACAACGCGTCCATCACGGACTGGCTGCCCGTCGGGAACAGCCCCCGCCGCATCGTGGACCTGGGCTGCGGGACGGGAGCGGGAACCCTCGCCCTCCTTCGGCGCTTCCCCGCGGCACAGGTGACGGCCGTCGACTCCTCGGCCCCGCACCTGCGCCGCCTGCAGGCGAAGGCAGCCGCGGCCGGAGTGGCCGACCGCGTGCACCTGGTCGAGGCCGACCTCGACGCGGCGGCCTGGCCCGACCTCGGCACCCCGGAACTGGTGTGGGCCTCGGCCTCCCTGCACCACATGACCGAGCCCGACCAGACCCTGCGCCAGGTCCACGACCTGCTCGCCCCGGGCGGACTGTTCGCCGTCGTCGAGCTGGCCGGCTTCCCCCGCTTCCTGCCCGGGGATGCCCCGCAGGACGCCCCGGGCCTGGAGGAGCGCTGCCATGCCGCACTCGACCACCACCACGCCGAGCACATCCCCCACCGCGGCGCCGACTGGGGGACCAAGCTGACGAAGGCCGGCTTCACCATCGAGGGCGAACGGACCCTGACCATCGACGTCGCCCCGCCCCCCACCGACGCGGTCAGCCGTTACGCACTCAGCAGCCTGCGCCGCATGCGCACCACCGTCGCCTCCGCCCTGACGGCGGACGACCTGACCGCCCTCGACCGGCTGCTCGACGCCGACGGTCCCGAGGGCATCCCGCGCCGCACCGACGTGGGCGTCCGTACCGAGCGCACGGTCTGGGCCGCCCGCCGGGCGTGAACCGCTGCCCCTGAACACCGTGACCCGTGCCGCCGGGGTCCGGCGGTGCCCAAGCGGTACAGGGGCCACGGTGCCGGGCACTGCACGGACGGGCAAAGGCCTGTGCACGACGGGGCAAGGGGCCAGGCCGGAATCCTCCCTACGGTCGAGTTGTCCCGTCACGAGTGGGACGCCAATGCGCGGTCCCGGGACCGCTCGCGGATCCGTCGGCTCCCGGCCCGCGCAAGACTGCGAGGGAGTGACGCTGATGACCGACGCCGAACAGTTCGAGGAGCGGCGGGACGAGGGGAAACCGCTGCGGTACCTGGCCGTCGCGAGCGTCGTGGCGTGGATCCTCGCGGTGTGCGCGGTGTGCGTGATCCTGCCGCTGTACTCCCACCCGAGCCTCGCGTGCGGCCTCGCGCCGCTGATCACCGCGGGGACCGCGGCGATGGTGCTCGGACGCGTGAAGGACCGCTACCGCTGCCGGGCGGAGCGGGCGCACGCCGTGTCCGACACCGTCCGGCGGGTCCTGCTCCGGCCGCTCCCCGGGCGCATCGGCGCGCTGGGGCTCGCCTCCATCTACCGTCCCTGCGGGGGCCGGGGACAGGTCGGCGGTGACCTGTACGCGGTCGCGCGCGCGGGCGAGGCGACCCGCCTGATCATCGGTGACGTGTGCGGCAAGGGCCTGCCCACGTTCGAGGACGTCGCGGCCGTGCTCGGGGCCTTCCGCGAATGGGCGCCGCGCGCCGCGACCCTGGCGGAGCTGTCGGCGCGGCTGGAGGAGAGCTTCCTGTTCCACCTGGCCGACAGCGACGACCTCTCCCGCGAGAAGGACGAACGTTTCGTGACGGCGCTTCTGCTGGAGGTGCGGGACGGCGAGCCGTTCGCCCGCATGGTCAACCACGGCCACCCGCCGCCCATACGGGCCCGCCGGGGGAGCGTCGCGCTGGTGGCGGGCTGCCCGGCTCCCCCCTTGGGCCTGTACGGTCTGCGGGACTGCGGTGCCATGGAGGAACGCTTCGAACTGTGCCCCGGGGACACGCTGTTGCTCTACACCGACGGCCTCATGGAGGCCCGCGACGCCGCCGGGCGGTGCTACCCGCTGCTGGAACGCGCCACGACGTGGCGGTGGATCCGCGAGGGCACACCGGGCCACGTGTGCCTGCCCGATGTGCTGGGGGAGATCCTCGAGGATGTCGTCGAGCATTCGGGCGCGCTTCCCGAGGACGACCTGGCGATGGTCGCCCTGACCCGTGTCGAGGAACCGGGAGCGGCCGTGCTGTCCAGGTCGGCCGGTGAGGCCTGGCGCGAGGACGCGGAGCAGTGGCGGCACGGTTGATCACCGGCCCGGTACCACCTGCGGAGGTTCCGAGGAATGCCCGGGGGAGCCGTTTGACCCGGAGGGCAGCCACACCCATAGGGGCGTTTGACCCATGCAGGGGACACGGACCGGCTGTCACAGTGGCGGGGCCGGGAGGACGGCTGGCTCTCCGCGAGGCCGGTCGTGGAAACCGGTTGATCAGCGCTGCCTTGAGGCTGCCGCACCCGCGCCCGCGACCTCGCGATGCCCTTCCGCATGGCTCCGGGCCGGTCGGTCGTCCCTTAGGGCGCGTGCACGGGGGAATCGTCCGGGCGGCAAGTGATGCCACATACCCGCAATGGGTGCGAATGGTTCGCTGTTCGTTCATTTCGCGGAAGAAGGCGCGCTTTAGCGTCTCGGGGACTTCACACCGATCCACAGGGGAACGGTGCACGGAAAGGCGCAGTACATGGAGACGACAAGAGGGTCCACCGGGCCGGACCGTGAGCCCGAGGGCCTTTCCCGCCGGCGGTTCGTGGTCATGGCGGGTACCGCCGTCGCGGCGGTCGGCGTCGGTGCGGGCACCGCCGAGGCGGTCAGCGGATCCGCCCTCGAGTCGAACGGCAAGGTCAAGACGGTGGGCGGGAGCTCCGTGCTCAACCGGGCCAAGGCGCCCAAGGGCAAGTGGCTCGCGGGTGACACCCACGTCCACGACGACCATTCGTCGGACGGCAGCGGGCCCCGGCAGACCTCGCACCAGACCCTCCCCGGGAACCTTCCCGTCGGCGACCAGATCGCCCAGGGCGAGAAGGCCGGCCTCGACTTCATGCCCCTGACCGACCACCGGACGTACGACCAGGTCTGGGACCCCCAGTGGAAGTCGTCCAAGCTGCTGTTGCTCCCGGGTGAGGAGGCGAACGGCTCGCCCCACGCCATCGTGCTGGGCAACGTGGACGTGATCGTGGACGGCGCCAACCCGACCGGTTCCGCGGCCTTCCGCCATGTGCAGCAGTCCGTCTGGGACGCGCACGCGCAAGGGGCGGTGTGGTCGCAGGCGCACCCCGACGACGGTGAGTACACGCCGGCGACGGGCCCGAACGCCAACGCGAGCGTCCAAGGCGCGGACCTCGTCGAGGTGCTCAACGTGTCCACCGGTCCGGACGAGCAGGTCGAGTACGCGGAGAACCGCTGGAACGCGGGTTTCCGCTTCGGGGTGGCGGCGGCGAGCGACTGCCACTTCCGCGAGCTGTGGGACATCGACGCCCCCGGGACGCCCACCACCCACGTCTTCGCGGCGAAGCGTTCGGTCCTGGGCATCCTCGACGGGTTCCGCAGCGGCCGTACGACGGTCGCGCAGAACACCGCGGGGCCGTTCCTGACCATCGAGGCCGACGTCGACGGTGACGGCGTGTTCGAGGCGATCGGCGGCGACGAGGTGGTCGTGGCCGACCGCAAGCTGCCCAAGAAGGCCACGCTGCGTGTGAACGTCAGGGGTGGCAAGGGAACCACCGTCCACGTCTACGCGGCTCCCGGTCGATCGGCGGGCCCCATCGCGAGCTACCGGCCGCAACGGGCCAACGAGAGCTACGAACTGCCGCTCGTGCTGAAGGGCACCGACCACGGCTGGTACCGGGCCGAGGCCCGTTCCCCCGGCAGCGCCTCCGGTTCCGACGCCGACCCGAACCTGCCCGACCAGCTCCGCGGTGCCACCTCGCCCGTCTTCGTCTCCGTCGGCGCTCCGGCCGACCCCCGGCCCGAGATCGCGCTCCCGGCCGCCGACACCGCCCACGACGAGGCGGCGTTCGTCACCGGCGACCCGGGCACGTTCACCGGCTTCTCCGATGTCGCGGTCGTGGGCGACGTCACGCACGTCGTGGCGGAGGTGCACGAGAACCAGGTGAGCAAGGTGGTCTACCGCCGGCTCAACGGCAAGGGCAGGATCACCAGGTCCGTCACCTTGTCCGGCCGTTCGGCGACGGCGCGGTTCCCGCGGATCGTCGCGACCTCCCATGACGTGTGGGTGGCCTGGCAGGACGAGCAGGGCAAGGAGCAGCCGCACCGTCCGGTGATCCTCCTGGCGCACAGCGCCGACGGCGGCGGCTCCTTCAAGGCCCCGGCCAAGATCAGCAAGGGCAAGGGGCGTGCCGTCCACCCGGCACTGGCACTGGTCGACGACAAGCATCCGCTGGTCGCCTGGTCCGACAACGGCGAAGGCGCGTTCGACGTGTACGCGCAGATCGTCGGCATCGACAAGGCCGCGGTGAACATCTCCGCGGCGGGCAAGGCGACCGGTCCGGGCGTGCCCGGCGATGCGCGCTCGCCGCGCTACCCCGCCTCGCTGTTCCCGGTCGTCGCCGTCCACGACGGCGAGCACGCCGTGATCAGCTGGCAGGACGACCGCTACGACCCGGACCCGTTGTGGACCGGCCACACCCCGCCCGCGGGCCAGCCGGCCGCCGGCGGTACGGACCCGGACAACTGGCAGGTCCTGGCGTCGGTACGCAAGGCGCCGGGCCGCGGCTGGAGCACTCCGGTCCAGGTCAGCAGGGTCAGTGACCGATCGGACAGGCACCCGGGCCTGACCGTGGACCGGGACGGGACGTTCGTCGCGATCTGGGAGAGCGGTGCGCTCCAGAGCTCCGGCTCCAACCTCCAGCTCCGGGCCAGCCGATCCACCGACGGCGGCACGACCTGGACGGCGTCCGAGAACGTCGCCCTCGACGCCGAAGCCATGAGCCAGCGGGCCAGGCTCGGCGTGGACCCTGACGGCACGGTCCGCGCGGTCTGGTACGACTCCCGCTCGACCGACTGGCGCTGGAAGGTCTTCACCGCCACCCTCGACCGCGAGGAGGGCTGGTCCGACGCCACCCAGGTGAGCCACCAGGGCAACAGCACCTGGCCCGCCCTGCACCGCGGCGTCGTGGTGTTCACCAGCGACCGCGGCGCGACACGTACACAGCGCGACGAGACGCAGCAGATCTTCCGGGCGAAGCTGGTCTGAACCATCGGCATCGGGTCCGTCCGCTACCCCTCCCCCGCGCCTCGGGTTTTCCGTGCGGCCGCAGGCACGCCGGGGGAGGGGGTGCTGCGGCAGGGCAGTTCCGCGGATCAATTGGCCGCGCGCGCCGCGGCGAGTAGTGTTGACAGTGCTCCGGAAATCGGTTCCGCGGATTTGTTGCGCGGGACGTCCGGGATATCGTTTCCAACCTGGCGGTCATTCCGCGCGGCGGATTCGGCCCCGCCGTCATCGGTCGTCATCGGGCGGCGACATCGCCATGATCTGGGAAATACTGGTCCTGGGTTTCGTACTCAGTCTCGACAATTTCCGGGTGTCGATCGCGCTCGGCACCGTCCCCTTCGGTCTGAAGCGCGCGGTGCAGGTTGCGCTCACCTTCGGGCTGTGGGACGCGGTCATGCCCTTGGTCGGGCTGTTGATCGGTCGCCGGATAGGGGAATCCATCGGAGACGTCGCCGACTTGGTGGGTGCGGCCGCTCTGGGTGGTTACGGTCTCTACCTCGTCGTCTCGGCCCTTCGGCACCCCGAGCCGGAGGAGTTGGACCATCCGTGGGCGCTGTTCGGCATCCCGCTGACGCTCAGCCTGGACAACCTGTTCGCCGGGGCGAGCCTGGGGATCCTCGGGCTCTCGCCGTGGTTCTCGGCCGCCGTCTTCGGAATCATGACGGCGGTGATGTCGCTGGTCGGGCTGCAGCTGGGTCGGGTCGCGGCGCGCCTCATCCGGATCCGCTCGGACCTGCTGAGCGGGGTCACCTTGATCATCGCCGCTGCCGCGCTGCCGTTGTGGTTCGGCGGCTAGCCGCCCGGGATGCGGTCCGGCCGGCGAACCCGGTGCGGTCGGGGGACCAGCGGTGGGTCGTCGGAACGTGATCCGGCGTTGGCGGCCGCCACCGCCCGGGCGACCAGGTGATGGTCGGGCGACAGGTGGCAGACCGGGTCGGTGCGGGCCGCATCGCCGGTGAGCAGGAACGCCTGGCAACGGCAGCCGCCGAAGTCCAGCTCCCGCCGGAAGCAGCTCCGGCAGGGCTCGGGCATCCAGTCGGTTCCCCGGAACGCGGTCATCACCGGGGACTCGTTCCAGATCCACGCCAGCGAGTCCTCACGCACGCTGGCCCTCGGCAACGGCAGGGACTGGGCGGCCGGGCAGGGCAGGACGTCGCCGTTCGGCGTGACGGTCAGCTGCCGGGACGCCCAGCCGCCCATGCAGGGCTTGGGGTAGCGGCTGTAGTAGTCGGAGATGACGTAGATGACGTCCATGCGGTCCCGCAACCGCTCACGGGCTGCCCGCACGACGACTTCGGCCGCTTCGAGCTGGGCCCGGCTGGGCAGCAGCGCGGCACGGTTGCGCCAGGCCCAGCCGTAGTACTGGGTGTTGGCCAGCTCCAGCCGGTCGGCGCCCACCTCCTCGGCCAGGTCGAGCACGTCGGCGACCCGGTCGATGTTGTGCCGGTGCAGGACCACGTTCATGGTCAGGGGCCAGCCCAGCTCCTTGACCACGTGCATCGCCTCGATCTTGCGCTCGAAGGACGGGACGCCGGCGATCCGGTCGGACGCGGCCGCTTCGTGGGCCTGGATGCTGATCTGCACGTGGTCCAGGCCGGCGGCCCGCAACTGTTCGGCCTTCGAGCGGGAGAGCCCGAGGGCGCTGGTCACGAGGTTGGTGTAGAGGCCCAGGTGGTGGGCGGCCGCCGTGATCTCCACCAGGTCGCGCCGCAGCAGCGGTTCCCCGCCCGACAGGTGGCACTGCAGGACGCCCAGGTCGCCGGCTTCGGCCAGCACCCGCCGCCACTCGTCCGTGGCCAGCTCGTCCTGGTAACCGGCCATGTTCAGCGGGTTGGAGCAGTACGGGCAGGCCAGCGGGCACCGGTAGGTGAGTTCGGCGAGCAACCCGAACGGGCTATCCATCGGTGAGCTCCATCCAGCGCCGGGTGACGAGCCGGGTCAGGAACCGCCGCACCTCGTCCTCCGGGACGGTCTGGTAGCGGGCGCCCAGCTCGGTCACGATCTCGGCCACGGTGTGCTGCCCGTCGCACAGCTGGAGGATCGCCGCGCCGCTGCCGTTCAGGACCACCACCGTCTCGGGGTGCAGCAGTACCTGACGCTGCCTGGTCCGGCAGAAGGTGAGCCGGACATGACGCGCCAGCCGGGGCCGGTCCGGGCCGCACACCTCGACACGGGGTCCGGTCCTGGTCCTGCTCCGGGTCGCTCCTGGGGGTGTCGGGTCCATGGCGGTCACTCCGGGTAGGCCTGGTCGATGGCGTCCATGAGACTCCACAGGACGTCGCACTTGAACGAGAGCGCGTCGACGGCGCGCGCCTGCGACTCGGCGGACAGGCAGTGCGACGTGACCACCTGGAGGGCGTGCTCGCAGTCGCGCGGGGCCTGCTCCAGGCGGGTGCGGAAGTAGGCGAGGCCGTCGGGGTCGATCCACGGGTACCAGCGCTCGAAGGCGGCCAGGCGAGCGGCCATCAGGTCGGGCGCGAACAGTTCCGTGAGCGAGGACGCCACCGCCTCCACCCACGGGCGGGTCCGGGCGAAGTTCACGTAGGCGTCGACGGAGAACCGCACGCCCGGTACCAGGTGCCGGTGGTCCCGGACCTCGTCGCGGGTCAGCCCGGTGGCCTCGCCCAGGCGCAGCCACGCCTCGATGCCGCCCTCGCCGGCGGCGCTGCCGTCGTGGTCGGTGATCCGTCGGATCCAGCGGCGGCGGACGTCGAGGTCGGGGCAGTTGGAAAGGATCGCGGCGTCCTTGCGGGGGATGTTCTCCTGGTAGTAGAAGCGGTTGGCCACCCAGCCGCGGATCTGCCGATGGCTCAGCCGGCCTGTGTTCATCCGGACGTGGAAGGGGTGTTGGTCGTGGTACCGCCGCGAGTGGGCCCGCAACGCCTCGACGAAGTCGTCGGCGCCGGTTCTCGTGGTTGTCGTCGTCACGGCTCTACACCTGGATCTCGAGGCCGTCGGTGGCCACCTCTATGCCGCTTTCCCGCAGGATGTGCCGCTCGGGTGCGTCCTCCAGGAGGATCGGGTTGGTGTTGTTGACGTGCACGAGGACCGTCCGTCCCGCGGCCAGCGACGGGAGCCGGGCCAGGCTGCCGTCCGGGCCGTCGATGGGCAGGTGGCCCATCTCCCGGGCCGTCTTGCCGGCCAGCCCGAGCCGTACGAGCTCGTCGTCGCGCCAGCAGGTCCCGTCGAACAGCAGGCATCCGCAGCCCTCGAGCTCCGCGCACAGCGCCGGCGTCAGCGACTGCACGGCGGGCAGGTAGACCAGCGTCCCCCCGCTGCGTTCGTCGGTCAGCCGGTAGCCCACGACGCGGCCGTGGTCCGCCTCGGCCCCGAACCGGGCGCGTTTGACGGTCGGTACGTCGAACGCGCGGCAGGACAGCCCGTCCGCCAGGGCCAGGTCGGTGCCGGGGATCACTGCCCGCCACTCGACGGTGCAGTAGTGCTGGAGCGTGCTCAGGATTCCCGAGCCGTCACACAGGGTCTTGTGTGCCGCCGGAGTGGCGTACACCCGCAGGACACGGGCCTCGCGCAACAGCAGCAGACCCAGCGTGTGGTCCAGCTCGGCGTCGGTGAGCAGCACCGCTTCCAGCGGCGTCGTCCGGTCGCCCTGCGGGTGCAGGCCCGGGAAGGCCTCGAACTGGGCGCGGAGGTCGGGTGAGGCGTTGACGAGGAACCACCGGCAGCGGTCGGCGCTGACGGCGATCGAGGACTGGGTGCGCGGGGGGCCGGCCCCTGAGCGGACCGCGCCGCACACGGGGCAGCCGCAGTTCCACTGCGGGGACCCGCCCCCCGCCGCCGAGCCCAGCACTCGCAGCAACACGCCGGCACTCCGTTCGTCGAATGTCCGGGTCCGTCGTCGGCCCGGCCGCCTCTCGGCGTCCCGAGCCGTCGGTCCGCTAGTCCTCCAGCCGGGCGACGTACATGGTCACCTCGGCCGCGACCGCGATCTCCTCGAACTCGGGCGTCTCCCACACAACGAGCTGGGGTTCCATGGATTCACCTCCTCTCTGGCCGGTCACGGCAAGATCCGGTCGCGCGCTACGACCATTCCGGGAGGGCGAAGGTGATCAGGGCGCTCCCGTGTCCCGCGCCGAGCATGCCGGGGAGGAATCCCTCGGCCCACCCGCCCCAGCCGACCGGTACGGCGATGTACTGCCTGTCGTCGACCATGTAGGTGGTCGGGCTGCTGTGGTGGCCGCTCCCGCACTGGAACTGCCACAGCCCCTGCCCGGTGCGGGCGTCGAGCGCGTTGAACTCGCCGGACGGCTCACCGGCGAACACCAGGTCACCACCGGTGGCCAGCACCGAGGCGCACATCGGCAGTTCGTTGCGCCAGCGCCACTTCTCCTCGCCGTCGGCGTCGAACGCGCTGACGGACCCCGCCATGTCCTCGATGTCCACCTGAACGCCCGCGCCCCAGTACGGGATGCTCTCCTTGAACTCCCGGCGCCGCCGGGTGGCCGTGGCACCCGTGTCCTGGACGGGCACGTAGAACAGCTCGGACTTCGGGCTGTAGGCCGCGTGGGTCCATTCCTTCGCGCCTGCCGGACCCGGGTAGAAGTGGACGGGTACTCCCTCCTCGTCGGGGTACAGCTTGGCCGTCACCCGGCCGTCCCTCGTGATGGCCCCCCACGTGATGCGGTCCACGAAGGGGGTGATCCCGACCCTCGCCCCGTTGATGCGGTCGAGGACGAAGAAGTAGCCGTTCTTGTCGAAGTGCCCGAGCAGTTTGCGCCCGTCCCGCTCGAACAGGATGCACTCGGCGATGCTGTCGTAGTCCCACACGTCGTGCGGGGTGCACTGGTAGTGCCAGCGGATCTGACCGCTGTCGACGTCGACGGCGATGACGCAGTCGGTGAAGAGGTTGTCACCCTCGCGGACAGCTCCGTCGAAGTCGGGCGCCGGGTTGCCGGTGCCGACGTACAGCAGGTTCGTCTCCGGGTCGAACGTGCCGGTGACCCAGCAGTTCGCCCCACCACGCGCCCAGGCCTCGCCGTGGGCGGGCCAGGTCTCCGAGCCCGGCTCCCCGGGCTTGGGCACCGTGTAGCAGCGCCACTGGTGCTCGCCGGTGGCGAGGTCGAACGCGTCGAGATGGCCGCGTACGCCGAACTCGCCGCCGGAACTGCCGACGATGACCATGTTCTTCACGATCAGCGGGGCGAGTGTGGCGCTCTCCCCAGCGCGGACATCACCGTAGGTCGTGTCCCAGACCCGCTTTCCGGTGGTGGCGTCGAGGGCGAGCAGACGGGCGTTCGGCGTGACGGAGAAGACCTTCCCCTGGGCCACGGCGACCCCCCGGTTCACGTTCCCGCAGCACAAGGACACGTCGAAGGGGACCGCGTGCTTGTACCGCCAGATCTCCACGCCGGTCTTCGCGTCGAGGGCCCAGACCCAGCCGTCCCAGCCGGACACGAACATGACCCCGTCGACGACGATCGGGGCGGCCTCGAACGAGTAGGTCGACGCGCCCGCGATCAGTCCGGTCGTGCCCGCCTGGAAGACCCATGCGGGGACGACGCGCTTGACGCTCTCGGTGTTGATCTGGTCCAGCGGGCTGTACCGCTGCCCGTTGTAGGCGCCGTAATAGGTGAGCCAGTTGTGCGGCTCCTGGCGGGCGTTGAGCATGCGCTCGTAGTCGAGGCCGGCCACCACCGGCGGCGCGACCTCCCCGCCCGCGACCTTGCCGCTCAGCAACCCCTGGTCGACTGCCTCACCCGCGTCCACGTAGTCGAGGGACATCTCCTCCTCCTTCCTACGGCCGCGGTTGCTCGGGGCGGTCGAGGCGAGCCTCCGGCGGAGCCTCTCCCAGGACGACGATGGCCCCGGTCAACCCCCGGCCCTCGTCGTTGCCCGTGGGCGAGCAGTACCAGTAGTAGCCCGGTCCGTCGAGGTTGAGGGTCGCCCGTCCGCGCGAATGGTTCACCAGCCAGATGAACTTCCGGTCGCCATTGCTCGGCAGGAGCGCGCAGTGCGTGTTCAGGTCGTCATTGATGAGCTCGAGCTCGATATCGCCTCCATGGGGCATGACCAGAATTGATGGATCCCAGATCAGCTCATCCGGGTGGATTCGAATGGTGGCCTGCATGGTGCCGTCCGGTTTCTCGGCGGCATATCCGATGCTCCCGGTTCCCAGCACTTGACCCAGCGCTGCTTTGTTCTGTTCGACCAACCCGATCTTGTCCAGCAGGTCGGATCGCTCCTGCGTGGTCGTCATCGGGGCTTCACTCTCCTCATGCCGAATCGCTGTGTCCACTTCCGCCGGCGGCGGTGCTTCGCGGCCGGTCGCACACCTTCCTTCGAAAATGTTCTCCGAATTGACGTGGAATTCGGCGCGGGTGGATTTAATTGCTCCGAAAAGCGGACAATCTGCTACCCGATAAGCACGCTACGCCGTATGGATCACACCGACAAGGGTGAGCGCGCGTGCGGGCCGGCTCATGCCGTTCGCCCGCGACCGGCTACCGTTCGTCCCCCATGTGCCACCGTTGGGAGGATCAAGCGAGGTCGTACCGGTCGAGGCACATGACCTTGTCCCACGCGGAGACGAAGTCCTTCACGAACTTCTCCCGTGCGTCGTCGCTCGCGTAGACCTCCGCGACCGCACGCAGCTCGGCGTTCGAGCCGAAGACGAGGTCGACGCGGCTGCCGGTCCACTTGACCTCGCCGGTCGCCCGGTCGCGGCCCACGAAGGTTTCGGCGGTCGTGGACGCCGGCTCCCACTCCGTGCGCGTGTCGAGCAGGTTCACGAAGAAGTCGTTGCTCAGCGACCCGGGCTTCGCGGTGAAGACGCCCAGCGGCGATTGACGGTGGTTGGCGCCCAGCACCCGCAGGCCACCGACCAGGACGGTCATCTCGGGCGTGCTCAGGTCCAACAGGTTCGCGCGGTCGACCAGCAGGTGCTCCGACGGCAGCCGGTCGGCCTTGCCGCGGTAGTTGCGGAACCCGTCCGCGGTCGGCTCGAGGGCGGCGAATGACTCCACATCGGTCCACTCCTGTGTGGCGTCCGTGCGTCCCGGAAGGAAGGGGACGTGCACGTCGTGGCCGGCCGTCCCGGCGGCCCGCTCGACGGCGGCGGCCCCGCCGAGCACGATGAGGTCGGCCAGCGAGATCCTCGCGTCCCCGGCTTGGGAGCCGTTGAAGGCCTCCTGGATCCCCTCCAGGGTGCGCAGCACCTGTGCCAGCGTGTCGGGCTCGTTGACCTCCCACCCCCGTTGCGGCTCGAGGCGGATGCGCGCGCCGTTCGCCCCGCCGCGCCTGTCGCTGACGCGGAACGTCGACGCCGACGCCCACGCGGTCGAGACGAGCTGGGAGACCGACAGCCCGCAGGCGAGGAGCCGGCTCTTGAGCACGGCGATGTCCGCGGCCCCGACGAGCTCGTGGTCCACGGCGGGGACCGGGTCCTGCCACGGCAGCGTCTCCCGGGGGACCAGCGGTCCGAGGTAGCGCTGGACCGGGCCCATGTCGAGGTGCGTCAGCTTGAACCAGGCCCGCGCGAACGCGTCCGCCAACTGGTCCGGGTTGTCCAGGAAGCGCCGTGAGATCGGCTCGTAGCCCGGGTCCGACCGCAGCGCCAGGTCCGTCGTCAGCATGGTCGGGGCGTGCGTCGTCGACGGGTCGTGGGCGTCCGGGACCGTACCGGCCCCGCCGCCGTCCCGCGGGACCCACTGCCACAGACCGGCGGGGCTCAGTTCCAGGTCCCACTCGTAGCCGAACAGGGTCTCGAAGAAGCTGTTGTCCCACGTCGTGGGGGTGGGCGTCCACGTACCGTCGAGCCCGCTGGAGATGGTGTCCGTGCCCTTCCCGGTGCCGTAGCTGCTCTTCCATCCCAGGCCCTGTTCCTCGAGCGGGGCGCCCTCGGGCCCGGGGCCGAGGTGGGCGTCCGGGGCGGCCGCGCCGTGGGTCTTGCCGAACGTGTGGCCGCCTGCGATCAACGCGACGGTCTCCTCGTCGTTCATCCCCATGCGCCGGAAGGTCTCGCGGATGTCCCGTGCCGAGGCGAGCGGGTCCGGGACGGTGTTCGGCCCCTCCGGGTTGACGTAGATGAGGCCCATCTGGTCGGCGGCAAGGGGGCGCTGCAGTTCCCGGACGCCGCCGTGGCGTTCGTCGCCGAGCCAGGCGTGCTCGGGACCCCAGTAGACGTCCTCGTCGGGCTCCCACACCTCCGCCCGGCCGCCGGCGAAGCCGAAGGTCGTGAAACCCATCGTCTCCAGGGCGCGGTTGCCCGCGAAGACCATCAGGTCGGCCCAGGAGATCTTGCGGCCGTACTTCTTCTTCACCGGCCAGAGCAGCCGGCGCGCCTTGTCGAGGTTGCGGTTGTCCGGCCAGCTGTTCAGCGGCGCGAACCGCTGCATGCCGGCGCCCGCGCCACCGCGGCCGTCGTGGATGCGGTAGGTCCCGGCGCAGTGCCAGACCATCCGGACCACGAGCGGCCCGTAGTGGCCGAAGTCGGCCGGCCACCACTCCTGCGACGTGGTCAGCGCGTCGTCGACGTCGCGCGCCAGGGCGTCGAGGTCCAGCGTGTGGAACGCCGCCGCGTAGTCGAAGTCCTCACCCATGGGATCGGCCTCGGCGGGGTGTTTCCGCAGGACCCTCAGGTCGAGCCGGTTCGGCCACCAGTCGCGGTTGCTCGCGCGTCCGATCGGCCGGCCGCGGTGCCCGGTGACGGAGAGGCCGAGGCCGCCCGCGTTGCCGGCGTCCGTCTCGCCGGCAACGGCGTCCGGGATGTCGGACACGGGGATCTCCTTCCGGATCAGAGGGTGCGTCGTGGTTCAGATGTTCAGCGCGCGACGCACGGCGGGCGCGTTCCGCCGGGAAACCGGCACCATCTCGTTCGTCCGGTCGTCCATGACCAGGGACAGCTCGCCCTTGAGCCCGCGCTCGACCTCCCGGATGCGGCTCAGATTGACCACGTAACGGCGGTGCACCCGCAGGAAGCCGACATCCGCCAGATCGCTGTCGAGCTTGTCCAGGCTCAGGGAGGCGGCTCGCAATCGACCTTGATCGGTGGAGAGCCACACGTCGTTTCCGTGCGATTCGGCGAAGGAGACTTCCGGCAGTCGCAGCAGCACCATCCGGTTGTCGCGCATCGCGACCAGTCGGCGCGGCGGCACCCGAGGGTGGGAGGAACCCTCCCTTTGGGGCAGCCGCGCCCCGTCGGAAACCCCGAACAGGACCAGGTTCCCGATCAGGTGCCCGGAGGAGAAGACGGGCCGGATGGTGATCGTCGTCGGCTCGTCGGCCAGGTGGGCGAAGATCTGCGTCGAGCCGACCCAGTCGGGATCGTGGGCCCCTTGCCTGCTGGCATACCGGGCGGCCGCGATGAATTCCGGCAGCCCGGGGTTCCAACGCAGGGTGGGGTCGATCGCCGGGGTGTACGCGGGGACGCCCAGGAGCACGCTCGCCATGTCGTCGGCGATCACCACCTTGCCGGCGGTGTCCACGGCGGCGAGCGCCGCACCGGACGTCGCCCTGGCCTGGGTGTAGGCCGCGACCAACTCCGCGCCGCTGTCCCGGGCGCGTCTCTTCAGCGGGTACCGGGTCATGGTGACGGCGCCGGCCAGCCAGCTTTCGGCGGCCGCGGGAAGCCCGTTGCGCCAGAAGGAGACGTTGAGGACCGCGATTGGTTCCCTGGTCACCACGTCACGCACCGCGATGCCCGCGCATACCCAGTTGTGGAACGCCTGGCACCAGTGCTCCGCGCCCCTGATCGGCACCGGGCCGTGCGCCTCGAGCGCCGTGCCCATGCCGTTCGTACCGACCGCGCACTCGGACCAGCAGAACCAGGGCGCCAGATTGCAGTCGTCGGCTCGGGCGAGCGTGGCGTGATCACCCCACGCGGCCAGGATCCGGCCGGTGGCGTCGGTGACGGTGACGAGCCCACCGAGGTTGCCCGCTTCATGTGCCACGGCGGCGGCACGGAAGCCCAGCTCGGCGAAGACCACGTCGTGCTCGGGCGTGTGGTCGGGCGCCGTGACGGCCGGCGGAGCCTTCGTGAGGTGGGGATCGACTCGGTACTGCTCTCGGCAGCGCTGCCAGGAGATCGCCACCAGGGGCCGGACACCGGGGACGTGGTCCTCGCCCTGCACGAACCGTTCCCACGCCGCGAGAACGGGGCCGCCGCCGAGGTTCGCCGCGTTGGGCTCAAGCCGATGTGTGCTTCTCATGGTTCAGAACCGCCCTTGGTCCATCCCCAATGCCGGCGGCGTGCCCGCGGTCCGGGCCGGTCACCGCTCGTGGCGGCCGGGCCTGCGCGGACTGCGTACCGCGTCGCGGGTCTCCCTGCTCCGTCACCCGTTCCGGGCTGTGTCACAGACCTCCACTGCCCACCCTAGTACCGTCGGCGGGCTGCGGACGCCCCGTGGGCACTAGCCGATGGGGCGGCGGTAGACGCCGTGCCACCAGGTGCGTGCCAGTTCGCGGGCGAACGCGGGGTCGCCGGCGGGATCTCCGGTGGTGACCTGGTCGGTCAGGGCGCGCTCGCCGCCGGTGACGATGATCCGGGTGGCGCTGACGGGGTCGAGGTCGGCGGGGGTGCGGCCGGCCTCCTGTTCGTCGCGGAGGATCTTGATGGTCCAGTCGGTGAACTGGTGGAGTTCGGCGGTGAAGTAGTCGCGCACGGCCGTGTCGTAGGTGGCGACCTCGGCGAGTGCCCGCCGGACGGCGGCGTGCCGGCGGTAGACCTCGATGACGTGCAGGAAGGCCTCCTCGAGGCCTTCGACGCCGGCCGAGGGCTGCCAGGCCGAGGTGAGGTCGAAGGACGAGGCCATGAGCCGGCCGGCCAGGCGCAGCAGTAGGTCGACCTTGTCGCGGAAGTGGCTGTAGAAGGTCGAGCGGGCGACGCCGGCCTCGGTGCAGATCTGCTGCACGCCCAGTTCGGTGAAGTTCGCGCCGCCTGCCAGCAGGCGCTGGGTGGCGTCCAGGACGTCCGCCTCGGCCGAGGTGGGGCGGCCGACCTTGGCGGTGCGGCGTCGGGTGATCGAAGGCATGTCCGGATCCTGGGGTCGTCGCGGGCGGGGGCCCGGCAGCGAACGTCACATTACACCGCGTCCGGACATCGTGTAGCGTAATTTCCGGACGCGCTGTCCGGATGCAGTGACCGGAAAGGCTGGGGTCTCCCGGTCACCCGCGCGAGCAAGTACGTGTGCGATGAGGAGTGACTGGTGAAATATCGTCTGCTGGGACGCACCGGGGTCTGGGTCTCCGAGATCTCCCTGGGTGCGATGACGTTCGGCGGCAAGGACCACCCGGTGTACGGCCCCCATGGGGCACTGGGGCAGCAGGACGTGGACCGGGTGGTCGGCGCGGCACTGGACGCCGGGATCAACTTCCTGGACACCGCGGACGTCTACGCCGACGGAGAGAGCGAGGAACTGCTCGGCCGGGCGGTCGGGCGGCGCCGGCGGGACGTCGTGCTGGCGACCAAGCTCCTCGCTCCCGTCGGGCCGGGGCCCAACGACCAGGGCCTGTCGCGTCTGCACGTGATGCGGGCCCTGGAGGACAGCCTGCGCCGGCTGGGGACCGACTACGTCGACCTCTACCAGATCCACAACTACGACCACGTGACGCCGCTGGAGGAGACGCTGAGCGCCCTCGACGACGCGGTGCGCCAGGGCAAGGTCCGCTACATCGGCTGCTCCAACCTGGCCGCCTGGCAGATCAGCAAGGCGCTGGGCATCTCCGCACTGCAGCACCGGGCGGCGTTCGTCGCCAACCAGACCCACTACTCCTTGGTGGCCCGCGACGCCGAGCGTGACCTGGTGCCCCTGGCCGAGGACTCGGGGCTGGGCCTGACGGTGTGGCAGCCGCTGGCCGGCGGATTCCTGACCGGCAAGTTCGACCGCGGCGGGGTGACCACGGAACCGGACTCCCGCCGGGCCCGGAACGGCTTCGACTTCGTACCGTTCGACGAGGAGCGGGGCTTCGCGGTGCTCGACGTGGTCCGGGGCGTCGCCGCGCGGCACGAGGTCGGCCCGGCCCGGGTCGCCCTGGCCTGGCTGCTGGCGCAGCGCGCCGTCACCAGCGTGATCGTCGGCGTCCGCACGGTGGAGCAGCTCGCGGACGACGTCGCCGCCGTCGGCCTGACGCTGACCGAGCAGGACCTCGCCGAGCTCGACGAGGTCAGCCGGCCGCCGCTCGCCTACCCGAACTGGATCCAGCAGTGGTTCGCCCCGACCCGGATCCCGGCGGGCAACCTGGCCTGACCGGCCGCCGCCTCGGCGCCGGCAGCGCCTCCGGGGCCCGGTTCGCCGCGGGCGGGCACCGGGCCCCGGGCGTCTACGTACGCGCGCCGGTGTCGATCCGGTATCCGACGCCGGGCACCGTGGCGATGATCCATGGTTCGCCGAGTCGTTTGCGCAGCGCGGAGACGGTGATGCGCACGGCGTTGGTGAGGGGGTCGGCGTTCTCGTCCCAGGCCCGTTCCAGTAGCTCTTCGGCGCTGACGACCCCGCCTTCGGCGGCGACGAGGACTTCCAGCACGGCGAATTGCTTGCGGGTGAGCGCGACGTAGCGTGCGTCGCGGAAGACCTCCCGGCGGAAGGGGTCGAGCCGCAGGCCCGCGATCTCGCGGACGGGGGGCCGGGCGTACGCGCGTCGGCGGTCGAGCGCCCTCAGCCGCAGGACGAGCTCCCGCAGCTCGAACGGTTTGGTGAGGTAGTCGTCGGCGCCGAGCCCGAACCCGGAAGCCTTGTCGTCGATCCGGTCGGCGGCGGTGAGCATGAGGATCGGGATGCCGCTGCCGGAGGCGACGATGTGCCGCGCGACCTCGTCGCCGGAGGGGCCGGGGATGTCGCGGTCGAGGACCGCGAGGTCGTACGAGTGGACGCCGAGCAGTTCCAGCGCGGAGTCGCCGTCGCCGGCGATGTCGGCGGCGATCGCCTCCAGCCGCAGACCGTCGCGGA
The DNA here is from genome assembly GCF_033792805.1 of Streptomyces sp. PA03-1a. Classification (NCBI taxonomy): domain Bacteria; kingdom Bacillati; phylum Actinomycetota; class Actinomycetes; order Kitasatosporales; family Streptomycetaceae; genus Streptomyces; species Streptomyces sp. PA03-1a. The sequence continues at coordinate 3,371 of NZ_JARAVO010000157.1, read as the reverse complement.
CGGCTTCCGCCAGGTAGGGCTCGTCCTCCACGATCAGTACGCGCATGTCCGAAGCCTAGGCGCCACGACGTATCGCCGACGTATGCGACGACGTGTGCCCACCGGACGCTCAGCCTGCCCGTGCCGGCGCAGGGCGAGGCCGGTCCGAGGGCGCTTGCGCCGTGGTGCGCCACCAGCGGCGCGACGCCAGCGCGGCCAGCACGGCGCCTGCGGCGTTGACCAGGACGTCGTCCACGGAGGACACCCGGTCCAACTGCAGGACGTACTGCGCGGTTTCGACCAGGACCGAGCAGCCCGCCCCGAGCGCCAGGATCCGTGGCACGGACGCCAGCGCCGCGAACCGCATCGGGGCGAAGAACCCCAGCGCCGCGAAGACCAGCAGGTTGCCGACGATCCCGAGCGGCCCCATCGTGACCAGGTCCCGCAGCGGTACCAGGCTCACCCGGGCGGGGACGACGCCGGCCCCGCCGCCCGGCATCATGGTCAGCCACAGGAACGGCACCGTCCCGTGGACCATGCCCACCTCGGCCAGCGACATCCGCCAGGCCGACGTGCCGCCGACGGCACGCCGACCGCGCGCCAGAACCCACACCACCAGCAAGGCCAACGGCAGCGCGATCAACGTCATGAGCGCCACACCGTTGAACGTGTCGAAGCAGCCGTGCCACCGCCCTGCCATGCACATCGGAGCGGACATCATGAGCGGGCGCCGCACGAGGGACGCGGCGCCCGCCACGCCGAGGATCACCAGGCCGAGGAGCACGATCCTGCGCATGCGGGGGAGCGGTGCTGACGGGGATGCGTTGTCGTTCACGCCCCCATTGGAGACGCGGGGCCGTTGCGGTGGCGTATGCGCTTTTCGATACGCCCGCGATACACGGGGGTCCGGCACACCAGTGCGTGCCGGACCCCCCGGTGGACCCGTCCGAGGAGCGGGTCAGGAGCCGTGGTGGGACGGACGTCCCTTGGCGGTCACGTCATCCGCGTAGATCAGGGCGGTCTTGTGACCGTACTGGACGGTGTACATCTTCTTGGCGCCGAAGACGACCTTCCCGCTGGAGGGGAAGAAGTCGTCCGTCAGGGCCGGGGCCGCCGTGGAGACGTAGGCCTGGCCCGCCGGGATGCCGTACATGCTCAGCGGAGCCTGCGTGGACGGCGAGAGACCGGCGGGGTACTCGGCGGCGTCCGGGTAGCTGGTGCCGTAGACCTTCACCGGGTCGGTCGCGGCGGGCCTGACGATCGTCACGTCGCGCGCGGGGATCGTGTTGACACCGCGCGGGTTGTGGAACCACACCTTGCTGCCGCTGAACCAGATCGCGGTCCAGTCGCCCTTCTTCCCGGCGACGACGAACTGCTGTCCCGCCTGGGCGGTGCTGCCCCAGTCGCTGATCCGGTTGGTGCCGGGGGCACCGGGGTGGATCGACTGCTCGCCGAAGAGCGGGGCGTCCGCACGCGGTTCGGTGCGCACGTAGACGAAGTTCGACGCCTGGCGCACCGTGGTGCACTCCTCCGTGGCGTCGCTGCCGTCGTCCTCGGGGCACAGCTCCATGGTCTGCTTGTTGCGGGCGAAGCCCGGGGCGATGGTCACGGCGGAGCCCACCGTGCCGACGCCGTGCCGGCCGGAGACCGGAGCGCCCAGCAGCTCCATGAAGTGCTCCCAGTCCCAGGACGGGCCCGGGTCCCAGTGCTGGTCGTTGACGAACCGGTCAGCGGGGGTGACAACGTTGTCATGGCCGATGATGTGCTGCCGGTCGAGCGGAATGCCGTACCGCTCGGCCAGGTACCTCACCAGGTCGGCCGTCGCCTGGTACTGCGCCTCGGTGTACCACTGGGCGCCGTGCGCGGCGTAGCCCTCGTGCTCGATGCCGATCGAGTGGAGGTTGGTGGAGTAGTTGCCCGCCTGGAAGCCCAGGTCCTTGGCGGGCACCATCTGGGTCACCGCGCCGTCGGAGGACCGCATGACGTAGTGCGCCGCGACGCTGCTCAGCGGGTTCTGGAAGGTGGCGATGGCCGATTCGTACGGCGATTCGGTGTCGTGGATGACGATCTGGTCGATCCGGACGCCGTTCGCGGGCCGGTCGGAGACCTGGCCGTTCTTCGGGCTGGCCGGGACGAAGGTGCAGTTCACCGTCGGCGGGCACTCGGTGTCCGCCACCACGGCCGCGGACAGCTTGAGCTTGTCCACCTGCGAGGTGGCGGGGCTGACCGCGGCGTCGGCGTCGAGCCTGACGCTCTGGCCGTCGTCCGTGGTGCGGGCGACGCCCTTCTTGATGGTGGCGAAGACGCGGTCGGCGAACGCGGTCGCACCCTGCCGCACCGTGGACTGGCTGTAGCGGGCGACCGCTCCGTACCAGTCGTCCGGGTCGTCGGATGGCTCCGCGCCGAGCTCCCGCTGGTACGACGCCAGCAGTGCGGCTCCGCCGCGGATGTTCGCGGCCGGGTCGTCGCGCAGCTCGTCGGCCGGCAGACCCGTCAGCTCCGCCGCGGTCCGGAGGGTGTGCTGTGCCGCGCCCGAGGCGAGTTCCGCGGCCTCCGCCCGTCCGGCCATGCCCGCGGCGCCGCCGGCGAGCATGTCGGGCGTGACGTCGGTCAGGTGCATGGGCCCGAAGCCGCCCGAAGCGCTGTGCTGCCCCTCGTGGGTGTCCCAGGACGACTGCTGGTAGGCCACCGCGAGAAGCACCTGCTCGGGCACCTCGTACTCGGCCGCGGCGGCGGCGAAGTTGCTCTGGAGTGCGGTGTCCGCTCGAGGGGTGTCCTCCGAAGCCTGGGCCACGACGGGCACGGCGATGGCTCCCGCCACCGCGACGATGGCCGCGCCGAGCGCGATGGGACGGCGCCGGGAAGCGTGCTTCCGGCGCGATACTGAGTCTTTGGTCATTGAATCCCGATTCCGGGGTGACGAGGTAGGTCACGCCACCTGTCCACGCTGAGGAGCGGCACGAAGCGGACCGTCGGTGAAGGGCGGCCCGGCCGACAGGCCTGCAGCGGAGCCTGTCCTGAGTGACCGTCATGGTCCAGGTCGCATCGCCCCTGAACTCGATGCCCGATGAACGTATCACACTGTCTGGGCGCCAAGATGAACGGTGTGTTTGTGAGGGGAAGGGGGAGGTGTGATGCCGAATATGGGACGATATCCGCGCATTTCCAGGGCTATTCGAGGCGGGAAGCCGGACGTGGCCAAGGCGCCTCAATGACACTGTTGTGAAGGTCGCGGTCTCCGGCATCGCATCGTGTGATCGCGGAGCATGCGGTCCCGCCGGGCGCCGCCCTTCGCGCCGTTGCGCCCCCACCGAAGCCTGTGGAAAACGGCTCACACGTGACAAGTACGTCTATAGGCTGACACCAAGTCACCTGGGTGGGGTGTGTGGGGA
>NZ_JARAVO010000156.1:0-22543 GCF_033792805.1 Streptomyces sp. PA03-1a | reverse complement strand
TCTTTTTGCTTTCCTCCTTTGTCTTCTTGTTATGCTTTTTTTTTTTTCAGTGAACCGGCGCCCACCGAGATTTAAACAGGGCTTTTGGCGGGAGACTCCAAATGGGTATAGAGGGCCCCCCAAGAGCGAGCAGACGCGCGCCCTGATCCTCGAGACGGCCATGCGGCTGTTCGAGGAACGGGGCTACGACAAGACGACGATGCGCGCCATCGCCAAGGAGGCCGGGGTCTCGGTCGGCAACGCCTACTACTACTTCGCGGGGAAGGAACACCTCGTCCAGGGCTTCTACGACCGCCTCGCCGCCGAGCACGCGGCCGCCGTCCAGGGCCTCCTGGACGGCGGCGGGGACAGGGACCTGGCGGTGCGGCTGCTCACCGTCATGACCTCCTGGATCGACGTGGCACGCCCCTACCACCAGTTCGCCGCGCAGTTCTTCAAGAACGCCGCCGACCCGGCGAGCCCGCTCAGCCCCTTCTCCCCCGAGTCGCACCCGGCCCGCGACGCCGCCATCTCCATCCACGAACGGGTGCTCTCCGGCTCCGACATCAAGGTCGACGCCGAACTGGCCGAGGTGCTGCCCGAGCTGATGTGGATGTACCAGATGGGCATCGTCGTCTACTGGGTCTTCGACCACTCCCCCGACACCGAGCGCACCCGCCGGCTGGTCGCGCGGACCGCTCCGCTGGGCGCGCGGATCCTCAGGCTCTCCCGCTACCGGCTGCTGCGGCCGATCGTGCGTGAGATCCGCGAGCTGCTCTCGGAGTTCCTCTTCCGGCGCTGAGCCGGCCCGCCGCTCCACCTCCCCCACCGGTCGTACGGAGCACCCCCGTCAGCCCGCGGCGGGCTCGGCCAGCACCGCCCAGACCGTCTTGCCGTACCGGCCGCGCTCCCGGACGCCCCAGGTGTCCGAGAGCGCCTGCACCAGCCGCAGACCGCGCCCCGACTCGTCACCGTCCCCCGCGTCGCGCGGCACGGGGCGGGACTGCGCATCGCCGTCGGAGACCTCGACGACGCACGAACCGTCGCTGTGGACGGTCACCGCCACCTCGAACTCCCGCTCCAGGAGGGGACTGTGCCGTACGGCGTTGGTCGCCAGCTCCGACACGACCAGGACGACCGACTCGACGGTCCCGCCTTCCTGCTCCCAGCCCTCCAGGTGATCACGTACCCGGTGCCGGGCCAGCCCGACCGACGTCGGGTGCCGGGGCAGCCGGAACGCACTGCGCCTCATCAGGTCACTCTCCCCATGAGCGAACGCCCCCCTTCCGTTGCGCCATCCCTTACCAGTTTCGGCGCGGGGAATGCGCTCCGTGTCGGATTGTTCTCACTCGGTGAGAACTTTCCGGCCACATTCAGGCGCGCGGTGAGGCGAGGGTCACGATCGTGATGTCCGAGGGCGCGCCCACGCGGACCGGCGGGCCCCAGGCCCCCGCGCCACGGGTCACGTACAGCTGGGTGTCGCCGTAGCTCTCCAGGCCGGCCACCGTGGGATTGGCCAGTTCCGCGATGTAGTTGCCGGGCCACAGCTGCCCGCCGTGGGTGTGTCCGGACAACTGCAGGTCGACGTGGTGCCGGACCGCCTCGTGGATCATCACCGGCTGGTGGGCGAGGAGCACGACCGCCCGCGCGGTGTCCCGGTCGCCGAGCGCCTTGGTGTAGTCGGGGGCGTGGTCGTGGTCCGCGCCGCTGATGTCGTTGACCCCGGCCAGGTCGAAGCCGGCGAGTTCGGTGCGGGCGTTCTCCAGCGGGTGGACGCCCAGGTCGCGCACGAAGTCGATCCAGGGTGCGGCCCCGGAGAAGTACTCGTGGTTGCCGGTGACGAAAAAGCTCCCGTCCCGCGCCCGGAGCCGGGCCAGCGGCTCCGCCGCGGCGCCCAGTTCCGGCACCGAGCCGTCGACCAGGTCGCCGACGATGGTGACGAGGTCCGGGCGGGCCCCGTTGATCGTGTCCACGATCCGCTGGGTGTGCGCCTTGCCGAGGATCGGGCCCAGGTGGATGTCGCTCACCACGGCGATCCGGTAGCCGTCCGCGCTCGCGGGGAGCTTGGCGAGCGGCACGGTGACGTACTTCAGGCGCGGGCCGCGCAGCACTCCGTACGTGCCCTGGCCGACCGTCACCCCCGCGGCCACGGCCGCCGCGGCACCGACCGTACGGGCGACGAACAGCCGCCTCGTCTGCCCGGCGGGTGCGGGCTCCGGCCGCGGCCCGGGATCCGCGGTGTCCTGCCCGGCCGGCTCGGCGGCCCCGGCCCCGGCCTCCCGCGCGTCCCGGGACCGGTCCCTGCGTTCGAGCGCGCCCCGCAGCAGCGGCCGTACGGCCTCACCTGCCAGTACCGCCAGCGTCAGGTACAGCAGCACCGCCAGCCACAGGTAGCCCGGCCAGGCCAGCCAACGCTCGGCCGCCAGCGGCAGCGCCCGCCCGCCGACCAGCGCGCCCAGGCTCAGCAGCGGCAGGACGACCGCCAGGACCGTCCCCGTCCGCCGCCACCAGCCCCCGGGGACGGACACGTCGCGGACCAGCCGTCGCCACAGGTAGTAGTGCACCCCGCCGAGGAGGGCCAGGACGGCCGCGACGACGGCGACCACCACGAGGATCACCGGGCGGCCCGCAGCGCTCTCAGACCGCGGACGCCGAGGACGCCGATCGCGGTGCCCAGCACGAGGGAGGTCACCGCCAGCGTCAGATGCACCCAGAAGTACGTGGTGGGCGAGCCGTGGTCACCGCCCTCGAAGGCGAGCCCACTGGCGTCCTTCCACAGGTTCTTGACGAACGTCGTCCATACGATCCAGCTCCACACCCCGAAGGCGGTCAGGAACCAGGACACGGGGCGGCTGAGCTTCATGCGACCAGTATGCGGGCCGCCGTGCGGCCCCCTCCCCCGGGGTCGTTCCGCCGCCCGTACCGCGAGCCGCCGCCCAAGACGCCCGTGGGCACCGCCCGGTTGCACATCCGGGACGTGGGATCGGTCACGGCCCGATCGGCCCCCCACGCCTGCCGCAGGTCCCGGACGGCCTGTAACTTCTCATCGTGCCGAACTCCTCCCCCCGCGCCGCGCGCCGTTCCGCCCTGGTGCTGTCCGCCCTCGCACTCGCCGGTGGTACGGCCCTGACCGCCGCGCCCGTCGCGCACGCGAAGACCCCGTCCCCCTCCGCGACCCCGACGCCGCCCGCGCAGATGTCGACGGTCGGCGGGGAACGGCTGGGACAGCCCGGCACCCAGGTCAGCCCGCTGACCGGCGCTCCCGCCCTGCCCGAGAAGCTCACCTCGCGGTCGTGGATCGTCTCCGACGCCGAGACCGGGCAGGTGCTGGCCGCCCACAACGCGCATTGGGAGCTGCCGCCCGCCAGCACGCTCAAGATGCTGTTCGCGGACACGGTCCTGCCGAAGCTGGACAAGTCGCAGACCTACCAGGTGCAGCCCTCCGACCTCGACGGCGTGGGCGCGGGCAGCAGCCTCGTGGGCATCAAGGAGAACCTCACCTACACCGTCCACGACCTGTGGCTCGGTGTCTTCCTGCAGTCGGGGAACGACGCCGTCCACGTCCTGTCCTCCATGAACGGCGGCGTGGACGCGACCGTCCTGGAGATGCAGCGCAAGGCCGAGGACCTCCAGGCGGACGACACCACCGTGATCTCCCCCGACGGCTACGACATGCCCGGCCAGGTCTCCTCGGCGTACGACCTGACCCTCTTCGCCCGCGCCGGACTGCAGAACGCGGACTTCCGCGAGTACTGCTCGACCGTGCGCGCCAAGTTCCCCGGCGAGTGGAAGACCGTCAAGGGGAAGAAGGGCAAGAAGGGCACGAAGAAGCGCGGCTCCTTCGAGATACGGAACACCAACCGGCTGCTCTCCGGCGACTACGACCTCGCGACCTACGACGGCATCGCAGGCGTGAAGAACGGCTACACCACCAAGGCGGGCAACACCTTCACCGGTGTCGCGCAGCGCGGCGACCGCACGCTGCTGGTGACCGTCATGCACCCCGGCGAGGGTCACAACATGGCCTACAAGGAGGCCGCGAAGCTGCTCGACTGGGGGTTCCAGGCGGACGGCATGGTGACCCCCGTCGGCACCCTGGTGCCCCCGAAGTCCGCCATCGCGTCGGCCTCGCCCTCACCCTCCGCCTCCCCCGGCAAGCAGGCGCGGGCCCAGGCCGCCCCGCACGCCTCCTCCGGTGGCGGCGGGGCGTGGACCGCCCTCGCGCTCGCCGGCGGCTCCGTCCTGGTCGTCGCCGCCCTGGCCTTCCTCGTACGGCGCCGCTGGCCGCTGCCGCAGCGGACGTCGACGGCAGCCATCCCCGCCCCGACCAAGCCCGGCGACGACGCACCCGCGAAGACCGCCGAGGCGGACACGGAGACGGACGCCGGAAAGGCGGACGCCGCGAAGGCCGACGCCGCGAAGGCGGAGGAAGGGCCGAAGGAGGCCACCGAGAAGGCGGACGAGGCGAAGGAGGCGGCCGCGGCGGAGGAAACCGAGCGGGAGACGCCCGCGCCGCAGGACGAAGCCACGGCGGACCGTCCGGCCTGACCGCCGGCCGTCGTGGCCTGATCCGTCACGTCCCGCTTCGCCGGCCGGCGGCGCCCCACGAAGGTCGGCCCGAGCCGGAAGATCGTTCCCGTCGGTCCTGCGGCCGGACTGCGGCCGATGGCTCCCGCCTCCGGCCGCAGTCGTGTCGTGCCATGCGCACATGCCCCCGGCCCAGGGGGCGCTCGACGGCGCACGTGCGGCTCGTGCGCCCACCCCGCTGCGACCGCCCCCTGCCACGCGGGCCGCCCTGCCGGTACCCAGGAACCAGGCAAAGCCGGTACGGGAGGGGAGCACGCCATGGGCATGTTGTCGGTCTTCGGGCTCGTCCTGGGTCTCGTCGCGGTCGCCTACTGTCTCCGCTCGGCACTCCGGGCCAAGACCCCCGCCGGACGCGCCGGATGGTTCATGGCCGCCCCGGCGGCCGTGCTCGCCGGGGTCTACCTCGTGGGCTACATCCTCGTCACCGTGCTGGTGCTGGCCGCCGCGTGGTTCACCGTCGCCCACTTCCTGCGCTGAACCGATGAGTTCCCGGCGGCCGGCCGGTCCACCTCCGCGTACACCCGACACCGGAGGAGACCACGATGACCGCCACCACCACGACCGCCCCGCCCCGCGACCGCAGCCGGGCGAACACCGCCGTGTGGGCGCTGCAGATCCTGCTCGCCCTGTTCTTCGCGCTCGCCAGCGCCACGCCGAAGCTCATCGCGCACTCCTCGGCCGCCGAGAGCTTCGACACCATCGGCTACGGCAACTGGTTCATGTACCTCATCGGCGCCCTCGAACTCGCCGGTGCCATCGGCCTCGTCGTCCCGCGCGTGGCCGGGATCGCCGCGGTGGCCTTCATCGGACTGATGGCCGGCGCGTTCACCTTCCAGGTCGTCTACTTCGACGGCAAGAACGCGGCCACGCCCATCGTCATCGCAGCCCTGATGGGGGTCATCGCCTGGCGTCGTCTGCGCCGCGCGTGACCGCGTACGCCACGAAGTCCGCCCACGCGCCGGGCGTGAACGTCAGCCGGGCCCCGACCCGGTCCTTGGAGTCCCGCACCAGGACCGCGCCGCGGCCGAACGCGACCTCGACGCAGGCGCCGCCCTCGGAATTGCTGTAGCTGGACGTGAACCACACGAGCCCGTCGGTCATGGCCTCTCCGCCAAGTCTTCGATGAACCGCGCGGACTCCTCGGGGCCGAGGGCCTGGCGGGTGATCATGTCGTGGCGCCGCATGACGATACTGACCCGCGCCGGGTCCGCATAGAGGACTCCTGTGGTCTGCCCCTCCTCGTAGACGAGGTGCTGGTGCTCGGCGGTCTCCAGCAACACGAACGGGCCGTGCAAGCCGGGATGAAGGCCCCGCTCCGCGGGCATGACCTGGATGGTGACGTTCCGGGTCCGCCCCCGCACCAGCAACGTCCGCAGCTGCTCCCGGTGTGCGCCGGGACCGCGAAGGAGCGCAGCGCAGACTCCTCGATCACGAAGCTGAACGAGCGGGTTCGGTTGTCCAGCATCAACTGGCGTTCCAGCCGCGCCGTCACCCGTTCTTCGAGCGTCTCCTCGTCAAGCGGTGGCCAATGGGACGAGAGCAACGTGCGCACGTACGCCTCGCATTGGAGACTGGCTCTCGTACCAGTTGACGGCGATCGCCTCGGCCTCGTACCGCATGTAGTCCCGGGCGTAGGTCGGGTACTTCTCCGGGGCGAGGAACGCCTCCGCCGCCGTGAGTTTGCCCTGTGCCCCGCACAGCCCGTCGGCGATCTGGAGCAGCCGCTGCGTCGGGCGGCGGCGCCCCTGCTCCATCGACTTGACGGTCTCGTAGCCGTACCCCGCCTCGTCGGCCAGTTGCTCGCGCGTGACGCCGGCGTGTTCGCGCCAGAGCTTGACCCTGGTTGCCGCAGTACCGCCACGCCATCGGGGGCGGGGACACCTCACTGGCCACTCGGGTACAACCACCCTCCGTACTCGCGCCGCTACTCCCGACGGTACGCCACGACCTGCACTTTTGAGCCATGGACGAGACAACTCCCCCTGCCGCGTGGTGGTTTTCGCGCCACCCGCGCAGCGTCGGGCGGGCGCGGGCCAGGCTGCGGGAACAGGCCCTCGTGTGGGGCCTCGGCGCCGAGGCGACGGACACCGCGGTCCTGCTGCTGAGCGAGTTGATGGGCAACGCCGTCCGCCACGCGCGGGTCCCACCGGACCGGCGGATCGCCGCTCGCGCCGCCCTGGCCTCGGGGACCCTGCGGGTGGAGGTCTGCGACGCCGGCGACGACCCGCCCGTACCGCGGCAGGCGTCGGCGACGGACGAGTCGGGACGCGGGCTGGCGCTCGTGGAGTTGCTCGCCGACGCCTGGAACGTTCAACCTCGGCCGTACGGCATCGGTAAAACGGTCTGGTTCGAACTCAGAGTGACAAAACCATCCGTAAACAGTAGTGACCAGTGGCCTGATCTCGACGTAGGGTTCGCGCCATGGACAGTGACCTGGGACTCCTGAACGTCATCGACGTCGAGGCGACGTGCTGGGACGGCGAGCCGCCGCAAGGCTCGGTGAGCGAGATCATCGAGATCGGGCTGACCGTCGTGGACCTCGTCGCGGGCGAGCGCGTCGCCCGCCACCGCGTCCTCGTACGGCCCGCGCGCTCCGCCGTGAGCCCCTTCTGCACACAACTGACCGGCCTGACGCAGGCCGAGGTGGACTCGGGCCTGGACTTCGCGGACGCGTGCAAGCTGCTCGCCGTCGAGCACCGGGCGGGGTCGCGGGCGTGGGCGAGCTGGGGCGATTACGACCGTCACCAGTTCAACCGGCAGTGCCGGGCGACCGGTACGACGTACCCCTTCGGCGGCCGGCACATCAACGTCAAGACGCTCTTCACCCAGGCCCACCGCCTCACCAAGCGCCCCGGCATGGCGGAGGCGCTCCGGCTCGTCGGGCTGCCCCTCGAAGGCCGCCACCACCGCGGCGAGGACGACGCGTGGAACATCGCCGCCCTCGTCGTGGACCTGGCGCGCCGGGGCGCCTGGCCTGCGACACCGGCCTACTGACGGCCGGGCCCTTCCGCGTCGTCAGGCAGTCTCGGGCCGCTCGGGCCGCGCGTGCTCCGGCCCGCCCGGCCCACCCGGCTCGTCCTTGCGGGCGGCGGCCGCTTCGGCGCTGTGCGGGGTGGCCGTCCAGGCCGCGCAGTACAGCAGCAGCTTCGCCGTGAAGTTGATCCACAGCAGCAGCGCGATGGGCACCCCGAAAGCGCCGTACATGCTCTTGGTGGCCACGCTCTGCAGGTAGCCGCTGATGAGCAGCTTCAGCGCCTCGAAGCCGATCGCCCCGATGAGGCTCGCCACGACGACGTCGCGGCGGTTCGGGGTGACCCCGGGCAGCAGGGTGAGCAGGTAGGCGAGGATCAACAGGTCTACGACGACGGCGATGCAGAAGCCCGCCACCGACAACAGGGCCCGCCCCGGACCGTGTTCGTCGAGGCCGATGGCGTCGCCGAGACGGCCGACGGCCGTCCCGGCGAGGGCCGAGCAGGCGACGGAGAGCAGGGCGACGACACCCAGGCCGACCAGGACGCCGAAGTCCTTGAGCTTCTGGACGAAGGGGTTCTCGGGCTCGTCGTCCTTGTGCCAGACCGCCCTGAGGCAGTCGCGCAGGGCGCCGACCCAGCTGACGCCGGTGACGACCAGCAGGACGGCGGCGATGGTGCCCACCGTGCCCGCGTTGTCGACGAGCCCGCCGATGTTGAGCTGGTCGGCGATGCCGGGGACCTGCTCGGCCAGCTTGTCCTCGAGTTCCTTCAGCCGGCCGGGGGACAGCAGGGCCGCGCCGACGGCGGCGCCGACCGTCAGCAGCGGGAAGAGCGCGACGAAGCTGACGAAGGTGATGGCGGCGGCGAGCCTCGTCCAGTGCACGTCCTCCAGATGTTCGTACGTGCGCCAGGCGTGGGTGCGCATGAGCCGCGCGATCCACGGTCCGATCACTGGGAGCCGAGTCAGCCATTCCATACCGCGCGCCTACCCTCCGTCACGACGTGCACTCTAGGTGGCGGTCGTCGTCGCGGTGGTGATCGCGTCCAGGACACGGTCCGTGTCGGCCTCGGATGTACGCCAGTTGCTGAAGGCCGCCCGCACGGCGGGCACGCCGTGGAGGACCGTCGGGGTGAGGAAGGCTTCCCCGGAGACGGCGACGGCGCGGACGAGCGCGTCGACGCGCCCGGGTGTCGGGTCGTCGGCCAGGGTGAAGCAGACGACGTTGAGCCGGACGGGGGCCAGCAGCCGCAGACGGGGGTCGGCCTCGATGCGCTCGCCGAGGCGCCGGGCGCAGGCGGCGTTGCGTTCGACGACCTCGCGGTGGCCCTCGCTGCCGTAGGCGGTGAGGGAGAACCAGGCGGCGAGGGCCCGCAGCCGGCGGGAGTTCTCGGGGGTGAGGTGGAGGAAGTCCGGGTCGGGGAGGGACGGCAGGCCCAGGTAGGGCGAGTCGTTGTGGAAGACCCGGACCTGGAGGTCCTGGCGGCGGGTGAACTGGACGGCGGCGTCGTAGGGCACGTTCAGCCATTTGTGGAGGTCGACGCAGACGGAGTCCGCGGCGTCGATCCCCTCGGCGAGGTGCGCGTACGCGGGTGACAGCGCGGCGAAGCCGCCGAACGCGGCGTCGACGTGGAGCCAGAAGTCGTGGCGCTCCTTCAGGGCGGCGATCGCGCGCAGGTCGTCGAAGTCGACGGTGTTGACGGTGCCCGCGTTGGCGACCACGACGGCGGGGCGGCCCTCCAGCGACTCCAGCGCCGCGGCGAGGCGGCCGACGTCCACCGCCTCGCGGCCACCGGGCAGCACCGGTACGCGGGTCAGGGACGACCGGCCGAGGCCGAGCACGGACAGGGCCTTGCCGATGCTGGAGTGCGGGGTTCCGGACAGCACCGTCACCGGGCCGAGCGCGGTCAGCCCGTCGCGGGACACGGACAGCCCCCGCCGTTCGCCGAGCCACTCGCGCGCCACGGCGAGGCCCACGGTGTTGGAGACGGTCGCACCGGTGACGAAGGCACCGCTGTGCTCCGCGCCGAGGCCGAGCAGCGCGCGGAGCCAGCCGACGGTCTCGCGTTCCAGGGCGGCGGCGGAGGAGTCGCCGCCCGCCGAGACGTTCTGGTCGTAGGTACTGGTGAGCCAGTCCCCCGCGACGGCGGCGGGGGTCGCTCCCCCGGTCACGAAGCCCAGGTAGCGCGGTCCGGCGCTGCCCGAGAAACCGGGTGCCCAGCGCTGCTCGAAGAGCGCGAGCGCGCCGTCGGCGCCGGTCCCGGTGACGGGGAGGGGCTGCGGCTCGGGTGCGGGCCCGGGGCGGGCGGCCGGCCGGTCGTCGACGGCCGCCAGCTCACGGGCGGCCAGGTCCCTTACCGCCTGGAGGAGTTCGGGGAGGTGTGCGCGGTCCGCGGCGAGTGTGGGGTGCATGGCGGCAGCGTAGGCGGGCGGTCGTGCGCGGCTCCGCCCGGCGGGCTCACGCGTGCGGTGGTCCTCCCGCGGGAGCCGGGCTGAGCGGCTCGCACGCACCGGGCTGGTGCGGCACGAGGGGATGCCCGGCGCCGCCGAAGGGGTAGTCCCGCACACTGCGCCAGACGCCCTCGTCGTCCTGCTCGTACAGCGAGAAGCAGCTGACGGTCCAGGTGGCGACGAAGTCGGACAGCTCCGTCTCGGCGCGGTCCAGCGCCTCGTCGGGGATGCCGTGGCCGATGGTGACGTGCGGGTGGTACGGGAACTGGAGCTCGCGCCGGACCGGGCCGGAGCGGACCCGCTCCTGCAGGTCGGCGCAGTCGAGGCCGCCCTGGACGAGCTCGACGTAGACGACCGGGGTGACCGGCCGGAAGCTGGCCGTGCCCTCCAGCCGCATGGGGAAGGCACGGCCGGTGGCGGCGACCTCGGCGAGGTGCTCCCGGAAGGCCGGGAGCAGCGCCGTGTCCACCTCGGTGGGCGGGAGCAGCGTGACGTGGGTCGGGATGCAGTACGCCAGCGGGTCTCCGTAGCCGGCGCGGCGCTGCTGCAGCAGGCTGCCGTAAGGCTCGGGGACCGCGATCGACACGCCGATCATGCGGTTTCCCACGTGTTCACCCCTTCCCCGGGTCGGTTCGCGGCATCGTACGCACGCCGTACGACACCACTGCGTCAGCTGCCAGTGTGACGCGCGCGCGGCCTCCCGCGCGAGCGTCGTCCGTCACACCTGCGCGGGACCTAAGGCCCCTCTTTCCGGGCGTCCACGGGCGCGGAAGGAGCCGTCAGTGCTTCGCGGGCAGGAAGCCGATCCTCTCGTACGCCTTCGCCAGGGTCTCCGCGGCGACGGACCGGGCCTTCTCGGCGCCCTTCGCGAGGACCGAGTCCAGCGTCTCCGGGTCGCCCAGGTACTCCTGGGTGCGCTCGCGGAAGGGCGTGACCCATTCCACGAAGACCTCCGCGAGGTCGGTCTTGAGCGCACCGTAGCCCTTGCCCTCGTACTTCTGCTCGAGTTCCGGGATACCGGTGCCGGTGAGGGTGGAGTAGATGGTCAGCAGGTTGCTGACGCCCGGCTTCTCCTGCTCGTCGTAGCGGATCACGGTGTCGGTGTCGGTGACCGCACTCTTGATCTTCTTCGCCGAGGTCCTGGGCTCGTCGAGGAGGTTGATCAGGCCCTTCGGGGACGCCGCCGACTTGCTCATCTTCGACAGCGGTTCCTGCAGGTCGTAGATCTTCGCCGTCTCCTTGACGATGTAGGCGCCGGGGATGGTGAAGGTCTCGCCGAACCGGCCGTTGAAGCGCTCCGCGAGGTCGCGGGTGAGTTCGATGTGCTGGCGCTGGTCCTCGCCGACCGGGACGGCGTTCGCCTGGTACAGCAGGATGTCCGCGACCTGCAGGATCGGGTACGTGAACAGGCCGACGGTGGCCCGGTCCGCGCCCTGCTTGGCGGACTTGTCCTTGAACTGCGTCATGCGGGACGCCTCGCCGAAGCCGGTGAGGCAGTTGAACACCCAGCCGAGCTGCGCGTGTTCGGGGACGTGGCTCTGGACGAACAGGGTGCAGCGCTCGGGGTCGAGCCCGGCGGCCAGCAGCTGGGCGGCGGCGAGCCGGGTGTTGGCGCGCAGCTCGGCCGGGTCCTGCGGCACGGTGATCGCGTGGAGGTCGACGACCATGTAGAAGGCGTCGTGGGACTCCTGCAGGGCCACCCACTGGCGGACCGCGCCCAGGTAGTTGCCCAGGTGGAACGAACCTGCGGTGGGCTGGATGCCGGAGAGCACACGGGGACGATCGAGAGCCATGGCACTCATTCTCTCAGGTCCGCGCGGATTCCACGGCCGCGGTGGGAACCCGGGGGCGGGCAGCGGTGTAGTAGGGGTGACGGGAGCCGCACGGGGGCGGCGCCGGCGAGGGGAGGGGGTCCGCCACGGAGGGGGAGGCGGCGGTGATCGCGCGCGTACGCGCCGGTGAGCGGGAGGCGTACGCGGAGCTGGTGCGCCCGCACGCGGACGTCGCGCACCGCACCGCCGTGCTGCTCGGCGCGGGCGCCGACGCGGAGGACGTGGTGCAGGTCTCGTTCGTCAAGGCGTACCGCGCGCTCGCGACCTTCCAGGAGGGGGCTGCCTTCCGGCCGTGGCTGCTGCGGATCGTCGCCAACGAGGCGAGGAACGCCGGGCGGGCTGCGCGCCGTCTGAGGTCGGCGGTGGAGCGCAACGCCGTGCTGGAGGCCCTGCCCCTCGCGGAGGACGACCCGGAGTCGCTGGCGGTGTCGCGGGAACGCCGGGCGGAGCTGCTGTCCGCCGTGCGGGCGCTGAGCGAGCCGCACCGGATGGTGGTCACCTGCCGCTATCTGCTGGACCTGGACGAGGAGGAGACGGCGACGGTGCTCGGCTGGCCGCGTGGCACGGTGAAGTCCCGGCTGCACCGGGCCCTGGCCCGGCTGCGGGCGGGGCTCGGCGAGCCGGTGCTGTCCAGCCCGCGCGACGACGGGGGGCGGCGCCCATGACCGACCGTCTCCCGGAGGAGCTGCGCGAGGTGGGCCGGCGGCTGCGGATCCCGGCGCCGTCACCCGACTCCGTCGCCGAGCAGGTGCTGGCCCGGCTGCTGGCCGAGGCGGTGCCGGCCCCCGTCGTGCCCGCCCGCGCCCGGGCGCCGCGGCGCGCTGGCGTGCCCTGACGGCGGCGCTGTGCGGGCTGCTGGTGGTGCTCGTGCTCACCCCGCCGGTGCGGGCCGCGGTCGCGGACTGGTTCGGCTTCGGCGGCGTCGTCGTGCACCGGGACCCCTCCGCCCGCCCGAGCACGGGCGCCCCGCCACCGGTGCGGGGGGACGCGCCGCTGGACGGGGCGTACGTGCCGGCCGAGCTGGGCGAGCCGGACGGGGTGTCGGTGGTCGACGGGGGGCGGGTGCTGTCGATGAGCTGGCGGGTGGACGGACGCACGGTACGGCTCGACCAGTTCCGGGCCACGATCGACGTGGTCTTCCTCAAGACGGTCGGCGACGCGGTCGAATGGGTCGATCTGGGCCCCGGGAACGACTACGGGGTGTGGTTCGCCGAGCCCCACTACGTCCGGCTCGTCGACCCCGACGGCGGTGCCCGCCGCGAGCCTCCCCGGACGGCCGGACCCACCCTCGTCTGGCAGCGCGGGCAGACGACGCTGCGCCTGGAGGGCGTCCCGGACCTGGCACGCGCGGTCACCGTCGCGAAGTCCGCCCGGCCGCGTTAGGGCCTCCTCCGCGTGCCTCGTCCCGGTCCCCTTCCCCGGACGGGAACCTGGCGGGCCCGGGCGGTGTAACAGGGGGAGGAACGAGCGAGAGGGGGACCGGATGCGGATCAGAAGGATCGTCAGCTGGGCCGGAGTCACCGTCACGGCGCTCGCCGCCGTGGTCGGCGGTTCGGGCCCGGCGGCCGCGGGCGGGCCGACCAGCGTGATGCTGGTCGCTCCGGGCAGCGGCAAGGCCGCGGGCATCTACGCCAGTTCACCCGACTACCAGGAACTGGACCAGTCCATCGGGGACGGCCCGAAGGAGGACCCGCCGGACTCGCTGTCGGACGTGATGAACGACCACCACCGCCAGGTCACCGTGACGTGGCTGATCCACGACGTGTCGGTCTGGAAGGTGGACTACGTGTACCCGGACGGTCCCGGCGGTGCCTGGGTCCACACCCGCACGGTGACCGACACGGGTCTGCCGGAGCAGGGTGTGTGGCGCAAGGCGGCTCAGCCGGAGGAGCTCGACCGCCTGCTCGGCCGGCTTGGCCTCATGGGGTCCGACAAGGGTCTCGGCGTCAGCGCCCCGGACTACCCGCTCGGCCCGGACGGCGCCACGACCGTCCAGGAGACCGCGGCGGCCGCGCCGGATGACCCCGCCACCGCCGCGCAGGCCACGGCGGCCGGGGACGGCGGCGGACCGGACGGCTGGTGGCTGTCCCTGCCCGGGCTCGGCGTCGGCCTGCTCGTCGGTGGCGCCGGCACCTTCCTCGTCCTGCGCCGGATATCCCGGCACACACCCGAGGAGGGGCCCCGCCAGGAGCTCGTCGACGCCTGACGCGACGGGGGTGCGGGCCACGCCGGCACGCACCCCGCGCGGGCGGCGGGTCAGCTCAGGTCGATCCCGGGGTAGAGCGGGAAGCCGGCCAGCAGGTCCGCCGCGCGCTGCGCGATCTCGTCGGAGACCTTCGCGTCCAGCACGTGCTGCGCCTTGGAGGGCTTCCCGGCCGAGGTGACGCCCGCCGTCGTGGCCGTGAGCACCCGGTCGATCAGCCCGGCGATCTCGTCCATCTCCCCCGTGCCGAGGCCGCGCGTGGTGAGCGCGGGGGTGCCGATGCGGATGCCGGAGGTGTACCAGGCCCCGTTGGGGTCCTGGGGGATGGAGTTGCGGTTGGTGACGATGCCCGAGTCCAGCAGTGCGGCCTCGGCCTGCCGGCCGGTGATCCCGTAGGAGGACTCGACGTCGATCAGGACGAGGTGGTTGTCCGTGCCGCCGGTCACCAGCGTGGCACCGCGCCGCAGCAGCCCCTCGGCCAGGGCCCGGGAGTTGTCCACGATGCGCTGCGCGTAGCTGTGGAATTCGGGGCGGCGGGCCTCCGCCAGGGCCACCGCCTTGGCGGCCATCACGTGCGGCAGCGGGCCGCCGAGCACCATGGGGCAACCGCGGTCTACCTGCTCGGCGAGCGAGGAGTCGCACAGCACCATGCCGCCGCGCGGGCCGCGCAACGACTTGTGCGTGGTGGTGGTGACGATCTGCGCGTGCGGCACGGGGTCGAAGTCACCGGTGAGGACCTTGCCGGCGACCAGGCCCGCGAAGTGCGCCATGTCGACCATCAGCGTGGCGCCCACCTCGTCGGCGATCTCCCGCATGATCCGGAAGTTCACCAGCCGCGGGTAGGCCGAATAGCCCGCCACGATGATCAGCGGCCGGAACTCGCGGGCGGTCTTGCGCAGGGCCTCGTAGTCCAGCAGCCCCGTGGCGGGGTCGGTGCCGTAGCTGCGCTGGTCGAACATCTTTCCCGAGATGTTGGGCCGGAAGCCGTGCGTGAGGTGTCCGCCCGCGTCCAGGGACATGCCGAGCATGCGCTGGTCGCCGAGCTCGTGGCGAAGCCGCGCCCAGTCCTCCTCGCCCAGGTCGTTGACCTGGCGGGCCCCGGCCCGCTCCAGCGCGGGCGCCTCGACCCGGGCGGCGAGCACGGCCCAGAAGGCGACGAGGTTGGCGTCGATGCCGGAGTGCGGCTGGGCGTAGGCGTGCTGGGCGCCGAACACCTCGCGCGCGTGCTCGGCGGCGAGCGCCTCGACGGTGTCGACGTTGCGGCAGCCGGCGTAGAAGCGGCGGCCGACCGTGCCCTCGGCGTACTTGTCGCTGAACCAGTTGCCCATGGTCAGCAGCACGGCCGGGGAGGCGTAGTTCTCACTGGCGATGAGCTTGAGCGAGGCACGCTGGTCCTCGATCTCCTGGCCGATGGCATCGGCCACGCGCGGCTCGACGCCCCTGATCACCTCAAGGGCACTGCGGAAGGCGGTGGATTCGGTGGAACCACTCGTCATGTCAGACCTCCTGCTGCACGGCACGGCATACGGGACGGCCCAGGCGCACGGCACACAGTTCACGGGCCGCTCCCCGATGGTCAATCCCATCCCAGCGCGCCAGTCACGACCCGTGGCCAGCCTAGCAACGCCCGTGGGGAAGCCGCCCGGCGCGAGGTTTCTTCGCATCCGGGACGAGCGACGATAGAAAGGGGCCCCACCGGGCCCCAGCGCCACAACTCCCGACGTACCACGAACGGAGCATTCACGTGTCGACCGCCGCCGAGCACATCGCCGCCACCGAGGCGCACAGCGCCCACAACTACCACCCCCTCCCGGTCGTCGTCGCCTCCGCCGAAGGCGCCTGGGTGACGGACGTCGAGGGCCGCCGCTACCTCGACATGCTCGCCGGCTACTCGGCGCTGAACTTCGGGCACCGCAACGCCCGTCTCATCGAGGCCGCCAAGGCCCAGCTCGACCGTGTGACGCTCACCTCGCGGGCGTTCCACCACGACCGCTTCGCGCGCTTCTGCACCGAGCTGGCCGACCTGTGCGGCATGGAGATGGTGCTGCCGATGAACACCGGTGCGGAGGCCGTCGAGACGGCGGTGAAGACGGCCCGCAAGTGGGGCTACCGGGTCAAGGGCGTACCGGACGGCCAGGCCAAGATCGTCGTCGCCGCGGACAACTTCCACGGGCGGACGACCACCATCATCAGCTTCTCCACCGACCCCGAGGCCCGCGCGGACTTCGGCCCGTACACCCCCGGCTTCGAGGTCGTCCCGTACGGCGACCTGGCCGCGCTGGAGGCGGCGCTGGACGACCGCACCGTGGCCGTGCTGATGGAGCCCATCCAGGGCGAGGCGGGGGTCCTGGTGCCGCCCGCCGGGTACTGGGCGGGCGTGCGCCGGCTCACCGAGGAGCGCGGGATCCTCTTCATCGCCGACGAGATCCAGTCGGGACTGGGCCGGACGGGCCGGACCTTCGCGTCGGAGCACGAGGGCGTCGTCCCGGACATGTACGTGCTGGGCAAGGCGCTCGGCGGTGGCGTCGTCCCCGTCTCGGCGGTCGTGTCCTCCGCGGAGGTGCTCGGGGTCTACCGGCCCGGCGAGCACGGCTCCACCTTCGGCGGCAACCCGCTGGCCTGCGCGGTGGCCCTGGAGGTCCTCGCGATGCTGCGCACCGGCGAGTACCAGCAGCGGGCCACCGAACTCGGCGACCACCTTCACCACGAGCTGGCACTGCTGACCGGCAGCGGCGCCGTCACGAAGGTCCGCGGCCGCGGTCTGTGGGCAGGCGTGGACATCGCCCCGGAGCACGGCACCGGCCGGCAGGTCTCCGAACGGCTCCTGGAGCGGGGTGTCCTGGTCAAGGACACCCACGGCTCCACGATCCGGCTCGCGCCGCCGCTGGTGATCTCCAAGGAGGACCTGGACTGGGGTCTCGACCAGTTGCGGGCCGTGCTGTCGGCCTGAGCCCCGGGAACCGGGTCCGGGTCCGGCCAGGGGTGTGCCCCGGCGGTCAGACGCCGTCGGGGCGGACCGCCGGGGACATCCGCGTCGTCACGCCGATGCGGTTCCAGGCGTTGATGGTGACGCACATGGCGATCAGCCGGGCCAGTTCCTCCTCGTCGAAGACCCGGGCGGCCTCGTCGTAGACCTCGTCCGGGACGCCACGCTCCCCGAGCCGGGTCACCGCCTCGCTCAGCGCCAGCGCGGCACGCTCACGCACGGTGAAGAACGGGGTCTCCCACCACACGGTGAGCCCGTTGAGCTTCTGCTCGGTCAGCCCGAGCTTGCGGGCGTCGTTCAGGTGCTGGTCCACGCAGTACGCACAGCCGTTGAGCTGCGAGGCACGGGCCTTGACCAGTTCCTTGATCACGGGGTCCAGGCCGCTGGCCGCCGCCGCGTCCAGCGCGATCATCGCCTTGTAGAAGTCGGGGGCAGCCTTGCCGAGCACCATGCGCGGCGCGTGGGCGGGCACCAGGTCGTCCGGGCCGAGGTCGGACGGAGCGCCGGCGGAAGTCGTGATCATCGTCATGCGACCCAACGTAGTGACAAGGTGGCCTCGGCCCGTGGTCCACTTGGAGGGTGAACGATTGGGCCATTTCAGGGGTCGACCTCCATCTGGACCTCGCCGGCGGCACCGGTGCGCGCGCCGGGCTCGAGGACGCGCTGCGTGAGGCCGTGCGCGACGGCAGGCTCTCCCCCGGCACCCGGCTGCCGTCCTCCCGGACGCTCGCCAAGGACCTGGGCGTCGCCCGCAACACCGTCGCCGACGCCTACGGGCAGCTGGTGGCCGAGGGCTGGCTGACCGCCCGCCAGGGCTCCGGCACACGCGTCGGCGACGGCTGGCGCGCGGCCGCCCCGCGCCGCGGCGGCCACGCCCGCGCCACCGCACCGCAAACGGAGGGCACCGCGGACCCCGCCGGCACCCCGGAGCCGGCCGGACCGCCGCAACCCCGGGAACAGGTCCCGTACGACCTGCGACCCGGCTCGCCCGACCTCGGCTCGTTCCCCCGCGCCGCGTGGTCCGCCGTCGCGCGCCGCGCCCTGGCGGCCGCGCCCAACGAGGCCCTCGGCTACACCGACCCGCGCGGCCGCCCCGAACTGCGCGAGGCCCTCGCGGCGTACCTGGGCCGGGTGCGCGGCGTGCGCACCACCGCGGAGCTCGTGGTGGTGTGCACGGGCTTCGTCCAGGCCGCCGGGCTGATCGGCCGTGCCCTGCGAACCCGGGGGGCCCGCAGCGTCGCCGTCGAGGCGCTCGGCTACCCACACACCCTGCGCATCGTGCGGAGGGCGGGGCTCACCACCGTCCCGCTGCCCGTCGACGACGACGGGGCGCAGGTCTCCCTCCTCGACGCCGGCGTCGACGCCGCGCTGCTCACGCCCGCGCACCAGTTCCCGTACGGCGCCCCGCTCTCCCCCGCGCGGCGCACGGCCGCGGTGGCCTGGGCCCGCGCCACCGGCGGCCTCGTCGTCGAGGACGACTACGACGGGGAGTTCCGCTACGACCGGCAGCCGGTCGGCGCCCTGCAGGGGCTCGCGCCCGAGCACGTCGTCTACGCCGGAACCGCCAGCAAGAGCCTCGCCCCCGGGCTGCGGCTGGCCTGGCTCGCCCTGCCGCCCGCCCTCGTGGAACCCGTAATCGCCGAGAAGGTCCTCGCCGACCACCAGTCCCCCGTGCTCGACCAGCTGACCCTCGCCGAACTCATCGTCTCCGGCGGCTACGACCGCCACGTGCGCCGGATGCGGCTGCACTACCGCCGCCGCCGCGACCGCCTCGTCACCGCGCTCGCCGCCCGCGCCCCCGCCGTGCGGGTGTCGGGCATCGCCGCCGGCCTCCACGCCGTACTGCGGCTGCCGCCCGGCACCTCGGCCGACGCGCTGGTCGCACGGGCGCGCGAGCACGGCCTCGGCCTGCAGAGCATCACCGACTTCGGCGGCACGGAGGACGACGCGATCGTCGTCGGCTACGGCGCACCGCCCGAGCACGCCTTCTCCGGCTGCCTGGAGGTCCTGTGCGCGCTGCTCGCCGCGCACACCGGCTGAGCACACGGAACGGCCCTCCGCCGCGCCCGTGCGGGGCGCGGCGGAGGGCCGTTCGTGGGACTCGGCGTCCCGGACTCAGATGAGGCCGAGGCCGCGGACCGCGTCGCGCTCCTCCTCGAGCTCCTTGACCGAGGCGTCGATGCGCGCACGGGAGAACTCGTTGATGTCCAGGCCCTGGACGATCTCGAACCTGCCGTCCTTCGCGGTCACCGGGAAGGAGGAGATGAGGCCCTCCGGCACGCCGTAGGAACCGTCGGAGACGACACCGGCGGAGGTCCAGTCACCCTCGGCGGTGCCGTTGGTCCAGGTGAAGACGTGGTCGATCGCGGCGTTGGCGGCCGACGCGGCGGAGGACGCGCCACGGGCCGCGATGATCGCCGCACCGCGCTTGGCGACGGTGGGGATGAATTCCTCGGCCAGCCACTTCTCGTCGTTGACGGTCTCGGCGGCGTTCTTGCCTGCGACCTCGGCGTGGAAGATGTCCGGGTACTGCGTGGCGGAGTGGTTGCCCCAGATGGTGAGGCGGCGGATCTCGCTCACCGGCACGCCGGTCCTCTTCGACAGCTGCGAGATGGCGCGGTTGTGGTCCAGGCGGGTCATCGCGGTGAAGCGGTCGGCCGGGACGTCCGGGGCCGAGGACTGCGCGATGAGCGCGTTGGTGTTCGCCGGGTTGCCGACGACGAGGACGCGGATGTCGTCCGCGGCGTGGTCGTTGATGGCCTTGCCCTGCGGGCCGAAGATGCCGCCGTTGGCCTCCAGCAGGTCCCCGCGCTCCATGCCGGCGGTGCGGGGGCGGGCGCCGACGAGCAGGCCCACGTTGGTGCCGTCGAAGGCGACGTTCGGGTCGTCGGAGATGTCGATGCCCTGGAGCAGCGGGAACGCGCAGTCGTCCAGCTCCATCGCGGTGCCCTCGGCGGCCTTGAGCGCCGGGGTGATCTCCAGCAGCCGCAGCTTCACCGGGACATCGGGGCCGAGCAGGTGGCCGGAGGCGATGCGGAAGAGCAGCGCGTAGCCGATCTGGCCGGCCGCTCCGGTTACGGTGACGTTGACGGGAGTGCGAGTCATTGCCTTCTCCTGGCCTTCTCCTGCTGGATCCCTTGCCGCCCCGGCAGCGTCCCTTGCCCCGGAACGGGGATCTCTCGGCGTCAAGAGACCCACGCCAGGCTATACCCGTGCCGTCGTGGCGGCTGCCACCCCCAGTGTGGCCCCGGTCACCGCCCCCGCGCAGCGGGGCCGGCCCGGACGCCGCACGGCCCGCGGGGCCGGCGGCGGTCGTCAGCCCGGCGGGGGTGTGGCGCAGCCGTGGGGGCCGGTGGTGAGGGTGGCGCAGGCGCGGGCGGCGCCGGGGGTGCGGACGGCGAGCATCGGCGTGTACGCCGCGGGGTCCTGGCCGATGCGACTGCGCTGGGAGCGGCGGGCCCCGCCGGCCTCAGTGACGCTGACCGTGTCGCCGGTGGCCCCGGCGGAGATGCGGGCCCAGGCGGCCGCACAGACCCGGCTGTAGCGCATCTCGACGTACGCGCCGCCCACCCAGGCCGCCGCGGCCGTACGGGCGTTGCCGCCGCCGCACCCCATGCCCTCCGGGTCCTTGCCGGTGCAGTCCTGGCCGGTGCACTTCACGCCCGCGGGCAGTCCGGCCGCCCGGGCGGTCGGGGACGGGCCGGGCCGCGCGCGGTCGTCCCCTCCCTCGCCGCCGGTCAGGAAGGTGGCGCCGACCACCGCCAGCACGACGGCCACGGCGCCCACCACGAAGAGCACGACCGGATGGCGCCGTACCGCGGAAGCGGAGGGAGAAGCAGAACCAGAAGGAGCATCAGAAGCAGAAGTGGACGCGGGAGCAGAAGCGAAAGGGGCCGGAGCCGGACCCGGGGCCGGGCCGAACTCCCCGAGCGCGGCGCGGGCCTCGGCGATCCGGAGCGCCTCCATCGTGACGTCGTGTCGGCCCTCGGCACGGCTCCAGACCCGCTCCGTGACCTCCCACATCGTGGTGAAGTGCGCCGGGTCGGCCCCCGTCGCCTCCGCGAGGGCGACCACGGCGTAACGGGGCGGCAGCAGCCGGCCGTTGAGGTACCGCTCCCACGAACTCCTGCTGTAGCCGGTCGCCTCGGCGAGGGCCGCGACGCTCAGGCCGCCGCGGTCGACCTGGCGCCGCAGTTGCTCGGTGAACTCCCGTACCCGCGGGTCCAGGTCATCGGCCAGTGGCCGCCAGCGGGCCATCTCCCGTTCCCCCTCTTGCTGTTGCCGTTCTGTCCCGGAAGGCTACCGTTGGAGATGCTTGGGGCGGCCCGTCCGGTTGCGCCCGTCATCCGATGCAGATGCCCAGGATGATCAGGCCCAGGCAGAGCCCCTTGCCGGAGCTGCGGCTCGGGGAGGGGGAGGGCGCCGCCGCCGGGGCGCTCGTCGCGGGCGGCGGTGCCTGGGTGGTGGGGGCGCCGCCACCGGGTGCCGCCGTCGTCGTCCCGCCCGTGACGGGCGGCGTGTGCGGGCCCTTGCCCGGGGCGGAGGACACCCCGCCGGTCTCCGCCACCTGCGCCGCGGGCGTGCCGCCGTCGGGGGACATGGCGCCCGCGGTACGGGAGGCCCGCGCGTCCGTCGCCTGCGCCGGGGGGACCGACCCGGGCCAGGAGGTGACGGCGGACCCGGCGGAACCCGTGGCGGAGGGCGCGGGACCGGCCGGCACGCTGGCCGTGGGGCGGGCAGCCAGCGGCGCATCGGCCCGCCCGGTCCCGTCGGTGGCCACCCCGCTCGCCACGAGCAGCGCGAACACCCCGCCCAGCACCAGCCCGCCGGCGACCGTCAGCAGGGCCTTGCGCCGTCGCCGCAGGGCGTGCCGGGGCATCCCCTCGACGGGGGCCAGCGGGTCGAGCGGGTCGGCGTACGGGAAGCCCTTCATGGTGTCGGTGACCCCGCGGTCGGCGAGCTCCCACAGAGCGATCAGCCGGTCGTAGTCGGCGCCGCTGAGCTGGCCCAGCACCTCGACCGCGTCACGCGGCGGGATCCGCACGCCGTTGAGGTACTGCTCCCAGGCCCCGGTGCTGCTCGCCGTGTGCGCGGCGAGCGCCGGGACGCTCAATCCGCTGCGGTCCTTCATCCGGCGCAGGTGCACGGCGAGACGGCGCGCGCCACCGTCCAGTGTCTCGGGCAATGGCTCCCAGCGTGCCACCACGCACCCCCCGGCTCCGTCGGTCAACCCACGGTAGCGACGCACATACGCTCGATGCATGAAATCCGGAGAATCCTCATGCTCCCCGCGGGGTGACGAGTCCGGTCTCGTAGGCGAGGACGACCGCTTGGGCGCGGCTGCCGAGGTCGAGCTTGGACATCGTGCGGTTGAGGTGGGTCTTGACCGTCGCCTCGCTGATGAAGAGCAGGTCGGCGATCTCCGGGTTCGACAGGCCACGGGCGATCAGCCGCAGCACCTCCAGTTCCCGCGCGGTCAGCGCCGCCAGTTCGGCGGGCGGGGCGCGGTCCGCGCCGACGGGCGGGGCACCGGGG